>NZ_JAKRNG010000001.1:0-161049 GCF_022347125.1 Helcobacillus sp. ACRRO | reverse complement strand
GTCGGGACGGCCGGGCGCGGCGGCGGTGGAGGCTCCGGGGGAGGCCGGCCGACGGGTGCTGGCCGCGGTGGGGTCCGGCGCCGCGGCGCTGACCTGCTGCAGCAGGTGCGCCGGCAGCGACGGATGCACCGTGGTGGGCCGGCCCTGGGAGGCGAGCAGGGCGCCTTCGCTGATGAGCTGGTCGAACGCCGCCACGATCGTTCCGCGGGACACGCTGAGGCGCTGCGCGAGGAACCGCGTGGAGGGCAGAGCGTCGCCCGGGGCGAGGGCGCCGGACATGATGAGGGCGCGGATCCCGTCGGCCACCTGGACGGGCAGGGGAGTACGGCCCGCGCGGGTGAGGGTGAGGGCGAGGTCAGCGGTGGAGCGTTCGGCCATACCAGAATGATGCCGCCGCCGCGCCCACTGGTCCACTCGGATCCACGGATGCTGGATCTGGTTTCGGACCAGTGGGCGGATGAGACTGGTCGGCATGACCGAGAAGAACCAGATCATCACCCTGTCCGAGACGACCCGCGCCACCAACGAGAAGCTGATGGGCGGCGTCATCATGGACGTGGTCACCGCTGACCAGGCCCGCATCGCCGCCGACGCCGGCGCCGTTGCCGTCATGGCCCTCGAGCGCGTCCCCGCGGACATCCGCGCACAGGGCGGCGTGGCCCGCATGTCCGACCCGGACCTCATCGACTCCATCATCGAAGCAGTCGACATTCCCGTCATGGCGAAGGCCCGCATCGGCCACTTCGTTGAGGCCCAGGTCCTGCAGCAGCTCGGCGCCGACTACGTGGACGAGTCCGAGGTGCTCAGCCCCGCCGACTACGAGCACCACATCGACAAGCGCGCGTTCGACGTCCCGTTCGTGTGCGGCGCCACCAACCTCGGAGAGGCGCTGCGCCGCATCGCCGAGGGCGCGGCCATGATCCGCTCCAAGGGCGAGGCCGGCACCGGTGACGTGTCCGAGGCGACCCGCCACATCCGCCGCATCCTCCACGAGATCGCGCAGCTGCGCGCCACCGCCGCCGCGAACCGCGAGGAGCTGTTCGTCGCCGCGAAGGAACTGCAGGCGCCGATCGCGCTGGTCGAGTACGTTGCGGACAACGGCCGCCTCCCCGTGCCGCTGTTCACCGCCGGTGGCGTTGCCACCCCGGCCGACGCGGCCATGATGCGTCAGCTCGGTGCCGACGGCGTGTTCGTGGGCTCCGGCATCTTCAAGTCCGGCAACCCCGAGCAGCGCGCGAAGGCCGTGGTGCGGGCGGTGGAGAACTTCGAGGACCCGGCCGTGATCGCGGACGTCTCCCGCGGTCTGGGCGATGCGATGGTCGGCATCAACGTGGCGGACCTGCCGGTGCCGCACCGACTCGCTGAGCGGGGATGGTGACGGCAGCGGGGCGCGCCCTGTAGCGGCTGCGGGGCGCGCCCTGTCTCATGGCCGTGGAGCGCGATTGATGTGCGCATTCGGGGTTTTTCGCGCAGATAATCCCGAAAAGGGCAACGAATCGCCGCCCCGCCGTGCGGCCCCGCCGCTCAGAGCTTCGCGTGGGCGTGCTCGCCGAGCACGAGCCGGTCCATCTCCTCCTCGGTCGTGGCGTTCAGCGCCCTGCGGCGGGACAGATAGAACACGAACCCGATCGCCACCCAGATCGCCAGCGCGATCAGCGGCGGCGTATCGAGCTGCCCGGGGGAGCCGGGGATGAACAGCAGCGCGAGGAACACCACCGACAGCACGCAGCCGAGCACAGCCACACCGGACTTGAACGCGATCCAGCCGGGGCTGGTGCGCGGTTCGGTGAGGACGACCCCGTCGCGCGCCTCAGCAGCGGTCCGCCGCATCGCCTTGAAGGCGCACAGGCAGGTGTAGAAGTAGGCGACCGAAACCCCGGCGGAGGTCATGTCCACCACCCAGTTGAGGGCTTCACGGCCGAAGAACGGGGTGACCACGCAGAACGCGAGCACGAACAGGAGCGCCACCACCGGGGTGCCGGCGCGGTGGGAGATGTAGCCGAGCTGGCCGGGCACCATGCGGGCGTCCGCCATGGCGAGCAGCACGCGGGAGGCGGACAACATGAACCCGTTGAGCCCGGTGATCACGCCCATCGTCACCCCGACCACCATGAGCACGGGGCCGACGGGTCCGATGGCGACCCGGATCGCATCGGCCGTGGCCCAGGAGTGCCCTTCGAAGGTGTGCCCGGCTTCGCTGATCGCGATGGATGCGGCCATCAGCATCGCCAGGTAGATGAAGGCGGCGGCGCCGATGGCGAACAGGATCAGCTTCAGCGCCTTGGAGGGGGAGAAGTCGAACTCGCCGGCGAGCTGGGGGACGTTGTCGAAGCCGACGAACGCGAACGGGGCGATCGCGACCATCAGCATGATCGCCGCCCAGGGCGCGGTGTCGCTGGGGAAGGCGTGGAACAGCGGTACGGGCTTGCGGATGTAGGCGATGACGGAGAGGAGCAGCAGCAGGCTCACGCACGCGAGCATGACGATGCAGGCGATGTACTGGACGCGGCCGGACAGGGCGGTGCCGCGGGCGTTGAAGAACGTGAACACGAGCAGCGCGGTGATGGAGACGGCCACTTCGGGCAGGTAGATCGGCCACCCGGCGACCTCCCACAGTCTGCCCTGCTCCATGAGGGAGGGGGCGACGTTGCGGACCACGAGGGCGAGCGCGGAGGCGTTGAGCGCCACGATGGAGATGTAGCCGAGGGTGAGGAACCAGCCGGCCACGAATGAGTGCCTGCGGCCCATCGCGACATAGGAGTACGCGAGTTCGCCTCCGGTGACGGGGAACTTCTTGATGACGATCCCGTACGACAGGGCGATGATGCTGATGAGGACGGCGCCGGTGGCCATGCCGATGAGGGCGCCGGCGGTGCCGCCGTCCTTCAGCCAGTCCACGGGGAGGATGAAGGAGCCCCAGCCGATGGCGGAGCCGAGGGCGATGGCGAACACCCATTGGGGTTTGAACTCGCGTTTGAGGACGGCCTTCTCATTGGGGTCGAAGCCGCCGGTGACGGTGGGCGGTTCGCTGCTGGGGGTGCTTCCGCCTCCCGTCCGGTGCTGTGCGGAGGGGGTGGGGGCGGCGGAACTCACAATGAATCAGCTTCCTGTGATCGGGGACACATGACTGTGATTCGCCAGGTTAGTCAGGTGCCGCGCCCGATTCAAACCCGAAGCGGCCCGAGAGCGGCCGGTGAGGGCGGCCGACGGGTTCACCCGTGCCACGCCTCGGCGAGCATCCGCTGGGAGTCGAACCGCTTCTGCGGGTCGTGGAAGTAGGACACGGTGATGAACTCGTCGGCCCCCGTGACGGCGGCCAGCTCCTCCAGCTTCGCGACCACGGTCGAGGGGGAGCCCACTGCCGAGATGGACAGGGACTGGTTCACCGAGTCGAGGATGTGCGGCTCGAGCACGTCCTCGATGCGGGCGGGGCGGGGCAGCGGCCCGCGCGCTCCCTTGATGATGCCGGCGAACATCTGCTGCAGCACGGAGAACTGGAACTGTGCCTCGTCGTCGGTGTCGCACACGACCACGTTGACGCCGACCATGGTGCGGGGCTGCTCGATCTGGGCGGTGGCGGCGGTGGGGTCGAATTCGCGGCGGTAGAGGTCGAGCGCCTGCTGGAACTGGAACGGCGCGAAGTGGGACGCCACGGAGAACGGCAGGCCCAGCTGGGCGGCCATGGCGGCGCCGTTCATGGAGGAGCCGAGCACCCACATCGGGATGTGGGTGCCTTCGGCGACATACGCGCCGATCCGGGAGTTCGCGGTGGTGCGCGGCCCGGACCACGCCTGGATGTCGGCGATGCCGCTCATGAACGCTTCGGGCTGGGCGCTGGTGCGGGCGAGCAGCTGCGCGGTCATCGGGTCGGTGCCGGGAGCGCGGCCGAGCCCGAGGTCGATGCGGTCCCCGTGGAACTGGATGAGGGTGCCGAACTGTTCGGCCACGGCCAGCGGCGCGTGGTTCGGCAGCATGATGCCGCCGGAGCCCACCCGGATCCGCTCGGTGCGCTCTGCGGCGCGGGAGATGAGCAGGGCGGTGGCGTTGGAGGCGAGGTTCTGCGTGTTGTGGTGTTCGGCGAACCAGTAGCGCTCGTACCCCTGGTCGTCGGCCTGCTGGGCGGCCTGCATGGAGATGTCGATGGCCTCGCGCATGGTGGACCCGTCGGCGACGGGGACGAGGTCGAGCACGGACAGGGCGGGGCGGGTGACCACGGGTCTCCTTACTGTGCCGGCGGGGTGTCCTGCCGGTGTCGGTCGGGGCTGGTGCGGCCGATGCTCGAGTCCGGGTAGATGGGGATCTCGGCGCTCGGGATGTCATCGTAGCTGGCGGGGTCGGAGATCGGCTCCACGTGCAGCTCGGCGTGCAGGCCGGGCACGGCGCGCATCAGTTCCTCATCCAGTTCGTGCGCGTAGGTGTGGGCCCGTTTCACGGTCCAGGTGTCGGGCACCTGGATGTGCACGTTCATGTGCTTCTCCTGGCCGGCTTCGCGGGTCTTCAGGCCGTGGAAGGTGACGTCGCGGGAGGTGTGCGAGCGCAGGATCCGGGTGATGGCGTCGTTGTCCTCGTCGTCGAGCGCTTTGTCGAGGAGTCCGGAGATCGATTCGCTCATCAGCGAGATGCCGGTGACGATGATGTGGACGCCCACGAGGAACGCGATGACGGCGTCGAGCCGGTGCCAGCCGGTGACGGCGACCAGCCCCACTCCCACGAGGACGCCGACGGAGGTCCAGACGTCGGTCAGCAGGTGCTTGCCGTCGGCGACGAGGGTGATGGAGCGGTGGCGGCGACCGGCGCGCATCAGCACCACGGCGACCACACCGTTGAGGACGGAGGCGGCGACCAGCACCAGCAGGCCGATGCCGACGTGCTCCAGTGGCCGCGGATGGATGAAGCGGTCCGCGCTCATCACGAGGATCACGGCGGCGGCCACGAAGATCATGGCGCCCTCGGCGGCGGCGGAGAAGTATTCGGCTTTGGCGCGGCCGTACAGGAACCGCTGGGTGGCTCCCTGGGCGGCGACCCGCAGCGCCACGAGTGCGACCACGGCGGCGACGAGGTTGACGCCGGATTCGGCGGCGTCGGACAGCAGGCCGACGGATCCGGTCATCGCCCACGCCGCGGCCTTCAGCGCGATGGTGGCGATGGCGGCGAAGATCGCCAGCCACGCGTACCGGGTGAGGTCCACGCTTCCGCGGCTGGGCGCCGGTTCGGCGGGGGCGGTGGATTCTGGTGGGGTGCTTGGGGTTGTCACGTGGCTATTGTAGGAAGCTATGAGCATCATCGCGGCGGCGGACGGATCCGCACTCGGCAACCCCGGACCCACCGGATGGGCCTGGTACATCGACGACTCCGCCTGGGCGGCGGGCGGCATCGACCACGGCACGAACAACATCGGTGAGCTGACAGCGGTGCTGCGCCTGCTGGAGGCGACCGCGGATGCGGGCCGCGCTGAGGAGCCGCTGCGGGTGCTGTGCGATTCGAAGTACGTGATCGATTCGATCACGACGTGGATGCCGGGCTGGAAGCGGAAGGGCTGGAAGAAGGCCGACGGCAAACCGGTGAAGAACGTGGAGATCATGCGCGCCCTCGACGCCGCGATGCAGGGCCGCGATGTGCAGTTCGAGTGGGTGAAGGGACATTCGGGGCACCGCCTGAACGAAGCGGCGGATGCCCGCGCGAACGGCGCCGCCACCGCGATCCAGAAGCGCACCGCCGTGAAGGAGGGCCCGGGCCTGCCCAGCGCAGTGCCCACCGCAACCGCTGCGCCCGTCGGCGCTCCGCATCCGTCGGCCGCCCCCGCCGGCGGGCCGACGGATGCCGCTCCTGCTGACCTGTTCTCAGCGTTCACCGACGACCCCGACGCCCCCGCGGACGCCTGCTTCACCACGGTGGATGTCCGCGGCGCTCAGCGCATGCTGATCACTCCGCGCAGCGCCGGGCAGCGCGTCGCCGCCGTGCACCCGGCCGCGATCCTGCTGGGTACGGACGGCAGCGTCCTCACCGCCGACGCCTGGGATGAGCACCTCACCGACACCCTCGGCACTGACCCGACCATCACCGACGTCATCGAGGAGCAGGTCGGCACCGCCACCCTCCTCACCTTCGAGGTCACCGCGACCGGCGGCACGGCCATGCGAGGCACCGCGGTGTGGGAGAGCAGCGGCGACGGCGAACCCACGCTGCGCCTGCACCAGTTGGCGCCGCTGGGCTGACCGGGGCCGACGGGACCGCACCATGGCAGTGTTCGCGGACACTCCTCGCTGGCCGAAGCACGGCACCTGGTGGGGCCATCTCGTCTCCGACGCGTCCCTGGACGAACTGCATGACGCAGCGGAGCGTGCCGGCCTGTTCCCGCGGTCGTTCGACCTCGACCACTACGACTGGCCGGTCGATGCCCGCGACCGCCTGGAGCAGACCGGGGTGCGCTTCGTGGATTCGCGGGAGCTGACTCGCCGCCTGATCGATTCGGGGCTGCGCGTCCCCGCTCATGCGCGCGCGGGTGCGAGGCGCGAGCGCACCCTCGCCGATGCCGCGGCGCTCGGCCTCGATGCGGGCACGGGTGACCGCGTGCCGCGGGACTTCATCTGGGGCATGCGCGGCCATGTGGACCCGATGCCCGCTCTCGCGGGGGCGTTCCGCCTCACCCGCGATGAGGGCAGCAGCGCGCTCGCATCACCGCGGATCCAGGCGCATGATGACGCGGGCCGCCGCGCCGCACACGCACTCCTCGCTCGTTTGAATGAGCTCGCCCGAACACGGGGACGGGACCGGTTCATCGGGCAGGCGGTCGACTGGCCTGATCAGTGACCCGCCCGTGCCGGGTCAGGCGGACCCGGTGGAGTCGCCGCTGTCGGCGGGAGAGGCGCCGTCGTCATCGAGGTCGGCCGACGGGATCTCGACACGGAACGTGGCGCCGCCGCCGTCGGTCTGGTGGATGGAGATCATCCCGTGGTGGTGCTCCATGATCGTCGCTGCGATCGCGAGGCCGAGGCCGGCGCCGCCGCCCTGCTCGGACTGCCGCTGGCGTGACTCGTCGGTGCGGAAGAACCGTTCGAAGACGCGCTCGCGGGCCTCCTGCGGGATCCCGTCGCCGTGGTCGCGGACCTCCAGCAGCACATTGCCTTTGCGGTTGTGGCCGAGGGCGATCTCCACGGGGGTGCCCTTGGGGGTGTGGCGGTTCGTGTTGCCTACGAGGTTGAGGATCACCTGGCGCAGCCCGGCTTCGTCACCGAGGACACCCGTCGGTTGGATCTCCTCGATGTCGAGGGGCGCCCCGGTGAGGTCGGTGATCTGGACGTCGCGGGTGGGGTCGAGGGCGCGGAGGTCCTGGGTGGCGTCGTGGATGAGCGGAGTGATGTCCATCGGCAGCAGGTCGAACGTCTGCTGTTCGTCGAGGCGGGCGAGGCGCAGCAGGTTCTCCACGAGGGAGCCCATGCGCTGCGCTTCGTCTTCGATCCGCTTCATGGCGGAGGCGACGTCGTCGTCGGTGCGCAGGGCGCCCATGCGGTACAGCTCGCCGAAGCCGCGGATCGCCGCCAGCGGGGTGCGCAGCTCATGGGAGGCATCGCCCACGAACCGCCGCATCTTCGATTCGGAGGAGATCGCCTTCGATTCGGACTTCGCCTGCGCCTGGAACGATCCTTCGAGGCGCACCAGCATTTCGTTCAGCACCACGGCGAGGGTGTGCACTTCCTGGCTGGTGGTGGAGACGGGCACGCGGCGCGACAGGCTGCCGGCGGCGATTTCGCGTGCTGTGGACTCCACGTCCCGCAGCGGTTCCAGTGCACGGTGCGACACCCACCCGCCGATGCCCACACCGGTCAGGACCACGGAGGTGCCGACCAGCACGATGATCAGCGCCATTTCGTTCATGGTGGAGTCTACGGACGTCATCGGCAGGGCGACGAATGCGGAGTATCCGTCGGGCTGGTCGGAGGCGATGGCGAGCACTCGCCACCGCTGCTGCTCACTGTCGAGCACGGTGAACGGTTCTCGGTTCAGCGCCTGCACTTCGTCACGGCTGAGGTGTGGGAAGCGGATGTCGGCGTTCTGGTTGGTGCGGTTGCGCACCACTTTCTGCTGCTGGTCGCCGTCGGCGGAGCGGAACTCGACCACGAAGTCGACGGGTGCGTACGCGAGTTCGTTCGGGTCCGCGTTCTGGTCGTTGATGGTGGCGGTAGCGAGGGAGACGGTGGGGCCGACGCTGCGCCGCAGGTCCTCGTCGATGGATTGGATCAGGGTCCGGTTCAGCAGGAACAGGGACAGGGATCCGGTGACGAGAGTGCCGAGGACGAGGACGGACGCGATGAGTGTAACGACCCGTGTCCAGAGGGACACGGGTCGTTTGCTGCGCTGACCCGGGCGGATGGTGCCGAGCTTCATGGGGGTCAGCGTACGTCAGGAACGGGGGTCTGCGGGACGCAGAACGTATCCGATGCCTCGCTTGGTGTGGATCATGGGTTCGCCCACCACGTCGATCTTGCGGCGCAGGTAGGAGATGTAGGACTCGACGATGCCGACTTCGCCGGACCAGTCGTAGTCCCAGACGTGGTCGAGGATCTGCGCTTTGGAGACGACTCGGCCGGCGTTCAGCATGAGGTAGCGCAGGAGCTTGAACTCGGTGGGGGAGAGGTCGATGGGGGAGTCGGCGCGGGTGACTTCGTGGGAGTCCTCGTCGAGCCGGAGGTCGCCGACGACGAGTGCGCTCTCGGACGGCTCGGACACACCGAGGTGGGTGCGGCGCAGCACGGCGCGGATGCGGGCCACGACTTCTTCCAGGCTGAAGGGCTTGGTGACGTAGTCGTCGCCGCCGACGGTGAGGCCGGCGACCTTGTCCTTGGTCTCATCGCGGGCGGTGAGGAACAGGATGGGGAAGTGGTGGCCCTTGTCGCGAAGGCGGCGGGTGACGGTGAAGCCGTCCATGTCCGGGAGCATGACGTCCAGGACGATCAGGTCCGGTTCCTCTTCGGTGGCGATGCGGACGGCTTCGGAGCCGTTGGATGCGGCGTGGACGTCGAAGCCCGCGAAGCGGAGGGACGTGGCGAGCAGGTCGCGGATGTTCGGTTCGTCGTCGACGACGAGGAGCTTGGCTTCGTAGTCGTGTTCAGCCTCAGTGGTCATGAATCCATACTGAGCCGTCAAAGTGAGAAGGGCCTGAATGCACTCTGTGAGATACGGGCTGAGTGGGGTATGGGCGGGTATGACGAAGCGGGGCGCAGACTCTGTGGATCTGCGCCCCGCTTGTTGGTCAACCGGTCAGTGACCGGCTGTCACTGCTGGGATCAGCGGTCGCCCTTGCGGCGGCGGGTCACCATGGCGGTACCCGCAGCGACGAACGCTGCTGCTGCCGCGAGGAGGCCGCCGACCTGGGCACCGGTGCGTGCCAGGTCGCCGCTCGGAGCGTGGCTCTGGTCCTGGCCCTGGCTCGGGGCGTTGCTGCCGCCGTTGCCCGGCTGGGTGCTGCCGCCGTTACCGGCGTCGCCACCGTTGCCGCCGTCGCCGCCGTCGCCGCCGTCGCCGCCGTTGCCGCCGTCGCCGCCGTTACCACCGGAGCCGCCGTCGCCGCCGTCGCCGCCGTCGCCGCCATCGCCACCATCTCCACCGTTACCCGGCTTTTCGCCGACGGTGACCGTGATCTCGTCGATCACGTTGCCGTCCTTGTCCTTGACCACGACGGTGATCTTGTCACCGGGCTTGGCGTCATCGTCGATGTCGACAACGAGGTTGCCGTTGTCGTCGATGCTGCCCTTGCCGGGGCCTTCGGTCTCAACGGTGGAGCCGTCCGGAACCGGGCCACCCTCGTTCGGGATAGTCACGGTGTCGCCCGGCTTGCCCTCGCCGTCCTTCCAGTCCGGCTTGTCGGCGGGCTTTTCGCCGACGGTGACCGTGATCTCGTCGATCACGTTGCCGTCCTTGTCCTTGACCACGACGGTGATCTTGTCACCGGGCTTGGCGTCATCGTTGATGTCGACAACGAGGTTGCCGTTGTCGTCGATGCTGCCCTTGCCGGGGCCTTCGGTCTCAACGGTGGAGCCGTCCGGAACCGGGCCACCCTCGTTCGGGATGGTCACGGTCTCGCCCGGCTTGCCCTCGCCGTCGTTCCAGTCCGGAGCCTCCACCGGAGCCTCGGTCACGGTGACCTTGGCATCGACGGTGTCCGTGGAGCCGTCCGGGTAGGTGACGAGCACCGGGATGGTGTAGTCACCGGCCGGGACGGACGGATCGATGGTGATGGAACCGTCCTCGTTCACGGTGAAGCCCTCGGGCAGGTCGCCGTTCGGTGCGTACGTGGTGCCCTCAGGTGCGGTGGCCGGGTTGCCATCGGCGTCGGTGTAGGTCGGGGTCGGCACGGTGCCGCCCTTGCCCTCCTCGACCGAGGTGTCCTCGTAGGCCGGTGTCAGGTTGTCGGTGATGGGAGTCAGATCGACGATGAAGGAGTCGGCCGCGATGATGTTGTCGCCGGAGACGAGGCGAGCGGTGTACACCATGCCGTCCGGAGCATCGGCGGGCACCTCGAAGGTGCAGGCCTCAGCCTCAGCCTCGGAGGTCACCGGGTCGCAGGTCTTGACGACCTCGCCGTTGGAGTCAACCCACTCGATCTTGGAGGCGAGCGGCGGCATGACACCGGTGAAGTCGAGCTCCGCGGTGTCACCCGGGCGAGCCGGGTTGTCCGACACGTCGTAGTTGGTGATCTGCAGGTCAACTTGAGTCCGAGCCACGATGGCGTAGTTGACGTTGTACCACATCGGCCTCTGCACGAGGTTCTGTGCCGGGGCCGTCTGCGGGGTGAACGACAGGTTGGCATTCGGCTTGCGGAACTCGGGGGAGGTGTAGCCGGAGTAGCCGTTGACGAGCTCGCCCTGCGGATCGAAGACCTGCATGTACAGGTACTGGTCGTTCAGCGTGCCGTCCGGGAACCGCAGGGTGTACTTGCCGTTCTCGTCGGTCTTGCCCTGCACAGTCGCGGAGATGTACTCCGGGTGGGCCTTCAGAAGCTCGGCCGCGGCAGCAGCGCGCTGGGACTCGTCGAGCGACTCCACCTGAGCCTCGTAGGCCTGAGCGCCCTCGGAGGTCAGCGACGACATCACAACCGTGTAGCCAGCGGCCTCGGGATCCTTGCTGTTGTTGTTCGGACCGGTTGCCGAGTTGGCGCGGTCACCGGCACCGGTCTCCAGCCATACCTGACCGGACACCGAATTCTTTGCTCTCAAGCTGGTCCAAGGGTTCGGCAGCGGACCCTCGGAGTCCGTGATCCACTCGGCCTCGGGGCGGTGCATGTAGGTGCCGCCCTGCTCCGTCATGAAGACGGCGGTGCGCTGCATGTTCGTGCCGGTGAGCGGGAACTGGCCCAGGTTGCTGTCAGTCACGGAGTTGACGAACGAGCCGGGGAAGAAGCCGCCGGCCTGGCGCAGCATGGTGATGGTGTTGCCGGTGGCCGGGTTGGTGCTGTCCGGGATGACCAGCTTGTAGTACTGACCGGCAGTCGCGTTGTACGTGTGCTTCTTGCCCTTCGCGTCGGTCCAGCCCTCGCGGAGGTCGAAGGCGTAAGCGCCGGGGCCTGCCTGATTGGCGTCGCTGCTGGACAGTGCGTTGGAGGTCTTGGCGGAGTACCACGGGGAGACAGCGCCGTCCTTGTCGATCCACTGCAGGTAGACCTCGGTGCCCTCCGGAACAGCCGAGAGGCGGTTCCCGGAGGTCTCCGGGGTGCCCTTGTCCGAGATGAACGCGCGACCCGACAGGGTGTTCTTCGCGTTCGTCATGTCGGTTCCGCTGTCGATGTAGCCGTTGGCGATCGCGTCGGCCGGGATGGCGTTGGCCTGCGAGCTGCCGGGCTGGTCAGTCGGCGCGGCGGCCGGTGCGAGAGCCGCGGCCTGCTGGCTGGTCGGAGCAGCAACCGCGACGGTTGCGGTTGCGCCGAAAGTGCCCACGAGGAGAGCAGTAGTGCCGGCTGCGGCGACTGCGCGTCGCATCAGGGGAGTACGACCTGCAGTCGCGGCGCTGGCACTCCGGTTACGGAAAGCGTCAAAAACCATGGAAACTCCATCTTCATCGAAGGGAGCATGCGCCGAATCGCGCAGGGAGGCCCCCGTCGAGACCGCGGGTAGCCAAACCGTGACCTCGGGACCAGGGCGATCGGTCGGTTAAGCCCTACCCTTCCAGGTAGTAACCAAGCGGACAGCCGGCGAAGGGGCCATCGTCCCGGTTGGTCGGTGCGAAAAGTTTGAGACTTGCGCGTGATAACAGTGTCAGGGTGAGGGCCGAAGGCGGATGTTGTGCGTTTGTGACGATCTTCCGGGCCCGGGTGCCGTCGACCCGTGTGTTCATAGTTACTGTCCGGACGCTGGGACAAACGGGGGAAACCCGGCATTGTGCACCTCATCGACCCACTGTCGTCCTTCACGACATGCAGAAGGCCGCCCCCCATGCCGGGGGAGGCCTTCTGGTCTGGTGGATGCGGTGGTCAGCTCACAGCCGCTGGGCCTCGCGCATTGCCGAGCGCATCCGGTCGTTGGACTTGCGCATCTTGCGCAGGCGCCACGCCTGCTGCGCCAAGAGGATGCTCGCAATCGCCGCCACGACCAGGCCGCCGAGCACGGCCGCCAGCAGCATCGCCACCCCGCTCGCGAGCGTGAAATGCCAGCTCAGGAACGCGAAGGACTGAGCATCAGGATTCTGCAGGACGAACGCGAGAAGAGCAGCCAGGATGATGCCGCCCACCGCCAGGCCGATGATCAGCCGAGCCGTCATCTGCGGGTTCCGGGTGTCCTCCACGGGCTCGAACGCGGCAGGATCGGGTGTCCGGCGCGCGGGGCTGTCCTGGCGCACCTCCGGCTCGCGGCCGGGGCGGGGCTCTCCGGCCGCGTGGCCGGCGTGATCGGAGGCGCCGCCAGCCGCAGGCGCGGTCCGGTTCTGCGCGTGGACCTCACCGCGGGCAATGGCGCCGTCGTGATCGTACTGGGAGCGGGCGTCGTCAGGTCGGGACATCAGAGTGCACCTCGCAGAAGGGGTCGGGGGGGGGGAAGGCGCGCAGAGAGGCGACCTCCGCGCCGGACTCATCCAGCTTAGATCAGCCGGACTCCTCTATCTCGGAATGATCAACTATCCGGTACGCATACCCCTGTTCGGAGAGGAACCGCTGACGATGACGAGCGAACTCCTCCTCGCCGGTGTCCCGCATGACCAGGGAGTAGAAGTGCGCCCGCCGCCCGTCGGGCTTCGGCCGCAGCAGCCTCCCCAGCCGCTGCGCCTCCTCCTGGCGGGACCCGAAGGCTCCCGAAACCTGCACCGCCACCGACGCGTCCGGCAGGTCCACCGAGAAGTTCGCAATCTTCGACACCACCAGGCGGGGGACCTCACCCGAACGGAACTGAGCGAACAGCTCCTCCCGTCGAGCAGGTGCGGTCCTGCCCGTCATCACCGGCGCACCGATCGCCTCTGCGATCTCCTCCAACTGATCCACGTACTGCCCGATCACCAGCAGCGGCTCTCCCGCATGTCGATCCACGATCCGCTGAACCACCGGCACCTTCGCCGCGTGCACCGCAGCCATCCGATGCCGCACCGCCGGCTCCGCGGCCCGCAGCACCCGCAGATCCGCGGCAGGCATGTCCACGCGGACCTCGACCATCTCGGCAGGAGCGATCCATCCCTGCGACTCCAGCCGCTTCCACGGGGCATCGAACCGCTTCGGGCCGATCAGCGAGAACACATCGGACTCCCGGCCGTCCTCCCGCACCAGAGTCGCCGTCAGCCCGAGCCGCCGACGCGCCTGCAGGTCCGCCGTCACACGGAACACCGGCGCCGGCAGCAGATGCACTTCGTCGTACAGCACCAGGCCCCAGTCGCGGGCGCTCATCAGCTCCAGGTGCGGCATCACGCCCTTCCGCTTCGCCGTCAGCACCTGATAGGTGGCGATCGTGACCGGACGGATCTGCTTGCGCCGTCCCGAATACTCGCCGATCTCATCCTCTCTCAGCGTGGTGCGGCGCAGCAGCTCCTGCTTCCACTGGTGCGCCGAGACCGTGTTCGTCACGAGGATCAGCGTGGTGCGGCCCGTGCGCGCCATCGAGGCGGCGCCCACCACGGTCTTCCCCGAACCGCACGGGAGGACCACCACACCCGAGCCGCCGGACTCGAACGCGTCGACCGCCTCCTGCTGATAGTCCCGCAGCTGCCACGCGGAGGCTCCGTCGGCCCCCTGCTCAGCCGACGCCGTCAGCGCGATCGGGTGGGCTTCACCGTCGATGAACCCGGCGAAGTCCTCCGCCGGCAGGCCGATCCGCACCAAGGCCTGCTTCAGGGAGCCGCGAGCACTGGGGTGCACCACCACGGTGGTGTCATCGATGCGTTCGCCGAGCATTCCATCGGTGCGCTTCGACCGCAGCACCTTCTGCATCGACTCGGGATCGGCGGCCTCCAGGATCAGGCCGTGGATGGGCGAGGACTGCAGGCGCAGCCGCCCGTAGCGGTCCATCGTGTCCGCAATGCTCTCCAGCAGCGTGTGCGCCACCGGAAAACGCGCATGCGCCGCGAGCGAATCGATCACCGTGGCGGCGTCGAAGCCCGCGGCGCGCGCGTTCCACAGCCCCAGATCCGTGAGGCGATAGGTGTGGATGTGTTCGGGGGTGCGCTCCAGCTCCGCGAACGGAGCGATCGCCGCGCGGGCCTCATCGGCCGACGGGTGCCCGACATCGAGCAGGATGCTCCTATCGGGCTGGACGATCAGGGCGCCGGTGGCAGTCACCCGGCCAGTCTAGAAGGAGCGCACCCCAGAGGGGTCAGCTGAGGCGGGGTGCCTCACGGTCGCGGCCCACCGCCACCATGTACAGACCGAACTGCAGCAGCACACCCGCGATCACCGAGGCCAGCGCCGGGAGGATCAGCCACGCCAGAATGCTCATCGCGATCGTCACGATCAGCGTCACCAGGATCACCAGGCCCAGGTTCGCGATCACCAGCGACGCGGAGCGACTGAACGCCTCACCGGTGGACAGTCCCTCCAGCGCCACCAACGGCAGCACGAACGTGGTCAGCACAGCCACGGCGATCGGGCCGATCACCGGGATGATCCAGGACACCATGCCGAGCACGAGGGTCAGCAGGATGGGCAGGAGCAGGCGGGCGCCCACGAATCCCTGAGCGACCGACGCCTTCTCCCCGCGTGCGGACATCGCAGCCACGTTCGCCATGCCGGACATCCACAGCGCCGAAACCGCGAACATCGCCACCATGAACACGAGCATGGACACAATCATGGTGACACCGAACACCGCGCCGCCGGATTCGGAGCTGGAGGCGCCGGCCGACACGGCGCCCGCGAGGCCCATCCCGAAGAGCAGGATGACGCCGCCGATGACCGGAATGATCGAATACACCAGAGACGGCACGATGAACGCCACCCAGTTGCGGCCGAAGGCATCCGCCATCCAGGAGAACGTGCGGCTGATCTTCGCACCGAGGTCATCGGAACTGCTCATCGGGGCGGTGCCGTAGCCCGAGGGGCCGGTTGAGGGGCCGGCGGCCGGCTGCGGCGCCGACTGCGGGGCGCTGAACGGAGCGGACGGAGCGGAGGAGCCGCCGTCGGCCGCCCAGGAGGGCGCAGCGCCCTGCTGCTGCGGGGCCGACGGGTACTGGCCCCACTCGGGGGCGCCGTTGGCGGAGGAGGTGGAGCGGGAGTCGTCGGTCGGCGACGTCATGCGTGTCCTTCTGTTCTGGGATGTGATGAGGGGCCGCGCGCACCCGCGTGGGCGCGCGCTCCACATGAGAAGTGTGGCACGGACCGGGCCGAAAGCCGCACCGACGGGTCCGGGTACCCTTCGGCCCCAGGGACCGAAGCGGCGGTCTTCTAGACTGGACGGCGCAGCGCGTCGACGCGCCTCCCCACCCCCTATGAAGGAGAAGTCGTCCATGGCCACTTTCGACCCGGCACCCGCGAACTCCGCCGATATCGGCGTCACCGGGATGGCGGTGATGGGCTCGAACCTCGCCCGCAACCTCGCCCGCAACGGCTTCAAGGTCGCCATCCACAACCGGTCCGTGGGGCGCACCGAGAAGGTCATCGAGAACCACAGCGAGGACGGCCAGTTCCTCCCCTCGGAGTCGATGGACGACTTCGTGGCCTCCCTGCAGAAGCCGCGCGTGGCGATCATCATGGTGCAGGCCGGCGCAGCCACCGACGCCGTCATCGAGGAGCTCGCCTCCCGCATGGACGAGGGCGACATCATCGTGGACTGCGGCAACGCCCTGTTCACCGACACCCGCCGCCGCGAAGCCGACCTCCGCGAGCGCGGCCTCCACTTCGTCGGCGCCGGCGTCTCCGGCGGGGAAGAGGGCGCCCTCAACGGCCCCTCGATCATGCCCGGCGGCCCCGTCGAGTCGTACAAGCGGGTGGGGCCGATGTTCGAGAAGATCGCCGCGCAGGTCGACGGCGACCCCTGCTGCACCCACGTGGGGGCCGACGGTGCCGGCCACTTCGTGAAGATGGTGCACAACGGCATCGAATACGCCGATATGCAGGTCATCTCCGAGGCGTACGACATGATGAACAAGGCCCTCGGCATGAGCGCCCCCGAGATCGGTGAGGTCTTCGAGGAGTGGAACAAGGGCGAACTGGAGTCCTTCCTCATCGAGATCACCGCTGAGGTGCTGAAGCACAAGGACAACGTCACCGGCAAGCCGTTCGTGGACATCGTGCAGGACCGCGCCGCCCAGAAGGGCACCGGCGCCTGGACTGTGCAGACCGCCCTGGACTTCGGCGTTCCGGTCACCGGCATTGCGGAGGCGACCTTCGCCCGCTCCACCTCCGGCTCCGTGAAGCAGCGCGAAGCCGCGATCGGTGTGCTGCCCGCCGAAACCCAGGACCAGACCGTGGAGGACCGCGACCGTCAGCAGTTCATCGAGGACCTGCAGAAGGCGCTGTACGCCGCGAAGCTCGTGTCCTACTCGCAGGGCTTCGATGAGATCGCGGCCGGTGCCGAGCACTACGAGTGGGACATCAACCTCGGCGACATGGCGAAGATCTGGCGCGGCGGCTGCATCATCCGCGCCCGCTTCCTCAATCACATCACCGAGGCGTACAAGCGCAACCCCGACCTCCACCTGCTGCTTGCAGACGAGTACTTCCGCGGTGAGATCGCCTCCTGCATCCCGGCGTGGCGCCGCGTCGTCGCGTACGCCGCAGCGAACGGCTTCCCGGTGCCGGTGTTCACCTCGACCCTGTCGTACTACGACGCGGTCCGCTCCGAACGCCTCCCGGCAGCGCTCGTGCAGGCGCAGCGCGACTTCTTCGGCGCGCACACCTACCGCCGCGTGGATGCCGACGGGTCCTTCCACGTGGAGTGGACCGGGGACCGCACGGAGACGAAGATCAGCGACTGACCCCGCCCGGTCAGCCGAGTGTGACGCGGTGGACGAGGACGGTGAACTCCGTTCCGTCCGCCGCGTCGCGTGCTGTCAGGCGGCCCGCGTTCAGGGACAGCGGACGGGCCCGCTTCTCGACGATGCCGCCGCGGCCGTCGACGATGCCGAGCCGCAGCTCGCCCCCGTCGGCGATCGCCGCCCGGATGCGGTCGGACACCCCGTGGCGGGAGGCCGACGGGTTCTCCTCCGCGGCCCGGATCCGCCGCACCGCCTCCGCGGGCTCCAGCCGCAGGGAGGGATCCGTCGGCCCCTGAGTCCCCTCCCCGGCGCTGATCAGCATGGCCGCGGGGACAGCGGGACGGCCCGCCGCCGGTGCTGAGGCGCGGCGCGCACTGCGCGGGTGCGGAGCGGACGCGTCCGTGTCACCGGTGGCGACCATGCCGGCGCGGCGCGCCAGATCCGCCGCGAGAGCGGGGCGAACGGTCGCGAGGGCAGCAGTCGGCGCGAGGCGCACGAGCCCCAGCATGGATGCCTCATCGGAGGCGAACAGACGGTCCAGGTGCGCCTCCTCACCGGTGAGGACGGACTGGGCGGAGCGCACCTCGATGCGGCCCACTTTTCGGGCTTCGTCGGTGATGAGGAACTCCAGGGCCTGCGGCACCGGGGTGATCGCGCGGTCGCGCAGCGCGTGGAGCATGTGGTCGGCACTGGTGCCGGTGCGCAGAGCGGCGGCGATGGACGACGGCGTGAAGCGGCCCGTGGCGGCGGGCCCGCGACCGTCGCTCTCCGCCCACTCCAGCAGGCGCTGGACCGCGGCCGTGGGACGGCCCGGCACGGTGATCGTCATATCGGAGTCGAGGATCACCTGATCCACCTGCGGCGGCAGCAGGGCCCGCAGCGCCTCCGCGGCCCGCTCTCCCGAGAGGACCGACTCGAGCAGCGCCGTCGGCACACCGTCGGCGAGCAGACCCCACGCCTCGGCTTCCGCGAGGGCGAACCGCGCTTCCTGCTGCACGCCCGGCGCCGGCACGAGCGGGAACAGCCAGGCGGCGAGGTACATGACCGCGTCCGTCGATGCGCGCACGTCCCGCTCGCGCGCCTGGGCCGCAATGTGCTGCAGAAGCAGGCGCCTGCGCTCGCGGGCACCGGCGCGGCGCGTCTCATCCGACAGCGCCGCCCGCGGCCCGCCCGCCCGGGAACCGGACCCGGTGGGGGAGGGGTCCACCGGTTCGCCCGCGAGGGACGGGATGTGTGAACTCGAGAGCCACGCGTCCACCAGGAGCGCCCACTGGTCGGCGTCGTCCGCCTCGAGGTGCGCGGCGAGCTCCGCGGTTGCCTGCCAGTCCTCGCCGTCGTGCGCGAGGAGTCCCAGCGACCATGCCGCATGCATGGCGGTGGACCACACCTCGGGCGCTGCGCCGGCGTCAGCGGCGAACCGTCGGTGGTCCCGCTGCGCGACGCCACCGCGGCGCAGCACGCCCGGCAGGCCGTCCCATCGGGCGATTCCTGCCACCAGCGAGGTCATCTCCAGGGCGTGCTGCGCCGCCTGCGCCGCGCGGCCTCCGGGGAAGCGCTCAGCGGTCGCGTCCGGCAGGGGAGGCGGCTGCGGACAGAAGTCCGCCACGATCCGCTGCCCCCGCTGGGCTGCCTGCACCACGCCGGGTGCCAGACCGGACTTCTCCGGCAGGAGTTCCAGGACCGTGCGGATGGGGCGGAACCCGTTGGCCCCCTTGATGACGAGCGCACGCACCCGCAGTCCCTCCATCACCGGCCCCACCTCGCCGGCCGTACAGCCCAGCGCCCGCGCCGCGGCCTCCAGTGTGACCGGTGGCGGAAGAACAGCGAGGGTCTGCAGCAGCTGCAGGGCCGGGCGGTGCAGGCCGTCCAGGGCGCGCCGCACGCTGACCTTCGTGGAGGAGCGCGCCGCCAACTGGGACAGGGACTGCGGCAGCTGCGCTGTCAGGTCACCGCGGGAGGTGAACAGTTCGAGCAGGTCATCGTCGGTGAAGGACCGCAGGGCATCGGCGAGAGTGGGCGGCATGCGGCCAGGATACGGAACAGGGCACTCCTCCACCCCAGCGGCCATTCCCTTCCGTGCCGCAGTGTGGTCTGCTGAGGCCATGAACCCGAGCCCCACCCACACCGACCAACCCGGCGCCGCCGCCGGTCCGCTGCCGCGCGCCGCCGCCCGCGCGATCGATACCGCGATCCTCGCCGTGATCGGTGTCGGTGCGGCACTGCTGCTGGAGCTGGTGCTGTTCGCACCTGGGCCCGCGATGGACCACCCGGGTTCCGGGCCCCGCACCTGGGTGGATCTGGTCCTGGCTGGGGTGGTCCTCGGGGCGCCCCTGACCGCCCTGTTCGCAGTGGTCGTCCTGCCGATCCTCACCGCGCTGACCGGCGCCACCGCCGGCAAGCGCATCGCCCGCCTCGAGGTCCGTGCCGCCGACGGTTCCCGCTGCCCCTGGTGGCGCGCAGTGCTGCGCGAAGCGCCGATGGTTCTGTTCGCCGTGGTGAGTTGGGCGATGATCCTCGCCGCCCTGATCCTCTACAACGCTGCGCGGCTCTCACCGTTCCTGCTGTTCGTGCTGCCGGCGCTGCTGCTGGGGCCCGCGCTCGCGGCCGCTCTGGCCGGCCTCGGTGTCGCTGCCCGGTCCCGCCGGCAGCTCGGGGACATCCTCGCCGGCACCGTGGTGGTACCGCGCGGGACCCCGGTGACTGCGGCGCCTCCCGCCGTCGGACTGCCGACTCGGTGGGCGGCGACCACCCGTCCTGAATCCCGCGCGCTGCTGGGCCGCCGATTCCTCGCCCGCGTCATCGACATCGCGCTTCGACTCGTGCCGACCGCAGTCGCTGTGGTGATCATGGTCGGGGCCCTGTGGGTGCAGGCGGAGAACTCGCCCCCGCCGGACCCGAACGATCCGTGGGCGGGGTGGGACTCGCTCGTCGCCTTCCTCGTGATGTCCGCCGGGGTCCTGCTGCTCACCGCCGTCGTGTGGGCGCTGTACGACATCGTTCTGCACGCCGGGACCGGCCGCACTCCCGGCAAGCGTATCATGAAGCTGCAGGTGGTGAAGCGGGCCGACGGGGACGCGATCGGCCTCGTGCTGTCCTTCGCCCGCGCGATCCTGCCGGTGGCGGCGGCGACGCTGCTGATCCTCGCCGGGCTCGTCCTGTCGCTGGGGTTCCTGCTGCCGATCGTGATGCCGCCGCTGCTGCTGATCATCCCCATCACCGCGCTGTTCGACCCGGAGGGTCTGCAGCGCTCCGTCATCGACCGGGTGCTCGGCATCCGCGTGGTCCGTACCGACTGAGGGGGATGGCCGGCGTATCGCCGACATGCTCGCCGGCGCTCTGCTGCGCCGCCGGGTGGTCCGCGCAGTGACGAATGCGTCTCCGCGCGGCCGCTCCCACCTCCACAACAGCACGGGGCGCCCATAGGATGGCGGGGCCGCCGGCCCCCATAGCCCAACTGGCAGAGGCAGGAGACTTAAAATCTTCACAGTCTGGGTTCGAACCCCAGTGGGGGTACTCGTCACACGTGAAGGAGAGCCCCGTCATGAGCGAACTCGCCGACTCCATCGACCAGGTCCTCGACCGCATCGCCCAGGCCGCGCAGCGCGCCGGCCGCAGCGCCGAGGACATCGCCATCGTCCTGGCCACGAAGACCCGCACCGCTGATGAGATCCGCGCGGCTGTCGAGATCTTCTCCGAGCGCGGCGTGCGAGTGGGTGTGGGGGAGAACCGCGCCCAGGAGATCGCCAAGCACGCCGAGCTGGAGGACCTCGGCCTCACCCGCCACTTCATCGGCCGCCTCCAGACCAACAAGGCGCGCGACGCCGTCCGCTTCGCCGACCTCATCCACTCCGTTGATCGCCCCGGCCTCATCGACGCACTCGAGCGCCGCGCCGACAACGACGGCGTCACCCAGCGCATCCTGCTGCAGGTCAACACTTCCGGTGAGGACACCAAGGCCGGCTTCGCGCCCGATGCCGCCGTGCTGAAGGACGCGATCGACCGTTGCCGCGATGGCGGCACCCTCACCGTGGAGGGCCTGATGACCATCGGCTCCCACACCGGTGACGAGGACGAAGTCCGCCGTTCCCTGCGGGACCTGCGGATCCTGCGCGAGGACCTCGCCGACCCCGCCGTGCGCGAGCTCTCCATGGGCATGACCCATGATCTCGAGCAGGCCGTCGAAGAGGGCGCCACCATCATCCGCGTGGGCTCCGCCGTGTTCGGCGAGCGCAACTACACGAAGTGACGGCGATGCCGCCGCGCTCCTACGCGACCCTCACCCCCGCCGGACGCCGCTTCGCGCTGTTCGCCATCGCCATCGGCGGGTTCGGCATCGGCACCAGTGAGTTCATCTCCATGGGCCTGCTGCCGGACATCGCCCGCAGCCTCCTGGCCCCCTTCTACGCCCAGAACCCCGACGCCGCCACCGCGAAGGCCGGCATCGCGGTCAGCGCCTACGCCGCCGGTGTGGTGATCGGCGCTCCGGTGCTGTCCCTGCTCAGCGTGACGATGTCCCGGCCGAAGCTCATCATCGGCCTCGGCATCGGCCTGCTCTTCGGCACCCTGCTCTCCGCGAGCATGCCCACGTTCGAACTGACCGTCATCGCGCGCTTCCTCGCCGGCCTGCCGCACGGCGCATTCTTCGGCGTCGCGGCCCTGCTCGCCGCCGATGTGATGGGACCCGGCAACCAGGGCAAGGGCATCGCGCTCGCCCTGTCCGGCCTGACGGTGGCGAACCTCGCCGGTGTTCCCCTGCTGACCGCGTTCGGTCAGTCCCTCGGCTGGCGCACCGCCTACCAGCTGGTCGCGGGCATCTTCGCCCTCACCGTGGTGCTGCTGCTGATCGCGCTGCCGCCGCAGGCCCCGCCGCGCGGCCGCAGCATCCGCGATGAGCTCTCCGCCTTCCGCTCCAAGCGTCTGTGGATGGTGCTGGTGATCGACTCCGTCGGCTTTTTGTCGATGTTCGCCGTGTTCGGCTACATCGCGGACATCTCCACCTCGGTCGCGGGCATGCAGCCGGCCCACGTCCCGCTCATCCTCGCCTGCGCGGGCCTCGGCATGACGATCGGCAACATCGTGGGCGGTCACCTCGCCGACTGGTCGTTCCGCCGCTCCCCGCTGCTGGTGTTCCCCTTCTTCGTGGCGTCCCTGTTCCTGCTGATCCCGCTGGCGTCCTTCCCGGTCGGGCTCGCAGTCGGCATCGTGGTGCTGATGGGGCTGAACGCCTGCATCCACCCGAGCCTGCAGGCGTGGCTGATGGATTCCGCGGGGGAGTCGGTGACGCTGGGGGCGGCTCTGCACCACGGTGCGTTCAACATTGCGAACTCACTCGGAGTCGCCGCGGGCGGCATCGTGGTGGCGGCCGGGTTCGGCTTCCGCGCCCCGATCATCCTGGCGGCGGGGCTCGGCGTGTTCGGCTGGGCGATCACCGCGCTCGGCCTCACCCTCGACCGCCGACGGAGGCCGCATGGGGACGTGTCCCCCTCGCGGCCCATCGAACCGGCCGCAGCACCGACCGTAGTCTGACGCTCGAGTCGTCCCCCCTTCGATACACTCAGTCCATCATCCGTCACACGTCAGATTGGATTCCCTCACCATGGCAGGTAAGAACATCCTGTTCGGCAAGGATCCCGCCTTCCGCGAAGGCGGCGGGCAGTACGCCCCCGCGCCCCAGTACAACCAGGCCTTCGGCCAGCCCCAGCAGGGCTACGGCCAGCCCCAGCAGGGCTCGCCGGAGCAGCTCAACCAGATGTTCATGCAACCCGCCGCGACCGGACACGACACCGGCCGCGTCAGCTACCGCGACATCATGAACGCCCTGACCGCCACCCTCGGCACCATCATGCTGATCGCCGCCGTCGTGATGGCGATCCCGGCGGTCGTCGGCGCCGTCGCCGGGGAAGATGCCGAGATGGCTGTGCGCGGCCTGCTGTTCATCGCCACCATCATCGGCCTCATCGGCTCCCTGATCTTCGGCATCTGGGGCTCCTTCAAGCGCCGCGGCAGCGCCCCGCTCACCATGGCGTACGCCGTGTTCGAAGGCCTGCTGCTCGGCGGCATCAGCTCCACCTTCGAGATGATCTACCCCGGCATCGTCTTCCAGGCGGTCCTGGCCACCCTCGCCGTGGTCGCCTCCATCCTCGTGCTGTTCCGCATGGGCAAGCTGCGCTCCAGCCCGAAGCTCACGAAGATCTTCTTCGTGGCGTTGGGCGCGTACATGATCTTCAGCCTGGTGAACCTGGCTCTGATCATCTTCACCCAGACCAACCTGCGCTACGGTGACTTCTCGTGGCTCGGGCTCGCGGTCGGCGCGTTCGCCGTGCTGCTCGCCTCCTACAGCCTGGTGCTGGACCTGGAGGCCGCCCAGATCGCCGTCAACAACGGTGCAGAGCGTTCCATCGCGTGGCGCGTGGCCCTCGGCCTCGCCCTCACCGTGGTGTGGATGTACATGGAGATCCTCCGCCTTCTGTCGATCCTCAGGGACTGACCATCCCCCATTGGAGGCCGGCCGACGGGGTCCGATGCGCGCCAGTGCGTCGGGCCCCGTTCCCTGTCCTCATGAGCTGAGAGGCCCCGCGCCGTGAACGAACTGATCGCCGCCGTGAAGCCGGCCGTCACCTGGCTGATCGATGCGCTCCCGGTCATCCTGCTGATCATCGACGCCGCCCTGCGCGTCACCGCGCTGATCGTGGTTCCGCGCAACCGACGCCCCGGCTCCGCCATGGCCTGGCTGATGACCATCATGGTGTTCCCCATGCTGGGCTTCCCCCTCTTCCTGCTGCTGGGCCGCGCCCAGCTGCCGCGCAAGCGCCGCGCGAAGCAGAAGATCCTCAATCGCCTCGCCCGCGCACGCGCCGAGGACATCCCCGACGCCCACATCGACCCGGAGCAGCCGTCCTGGCTGCAGTCCGCCGTGGACCTCAACCGCGAACTCGGCGCGTTCCCCCTCACCAGCGGCAACGACGCCGACCTCGAGATCGACTACGAGGAGTCGATCCGCCGCATGACCGCGGACATCGACAGGGCCGAGGACACCGTGCACGTGCTCTTCTACATCATGGTGCTCGATCACGTCACCGAGGACTTCATCGCCGCCCTCGCCCGTGCCCGTGCCCGCGGCGTCCGCGTGCGCGCCCTCTACGACTTCTGGGGAACCGTCACTCACTTCACCCATTACCGGAGGATGAAGCGGTTCTTCCGCGACCACGACATCGAGAACTACTCGATGATGCCGATCCGTCCGTTCCGCGACGGCGCCCTGCAGCGCCCCGACCTGCGCAACCACCGCAAGCTCGTGGTGGTGGACGGCCGCATCGGCTGGATGGGGTCGCAGAACATGATCGCCCGCCACTACAACAAGCGCGGCAACATCCGCCGCGGCCTCAAATGGCAGGAGACCATGGTGCGCTTCCGCGGACCGATCGTGGCGGAGATCAACATCCTGTTCGCCACCGACTGGTTCTACGAAGCCAGTGAGCAGATCACAGAGGCGGAGCTGATGCCCCCCGGCGGGATCGACGACGAATGCGGCACCTACGAATGCCAGGTGGTGCCGTCCGGTCCCGGCTACGTCGCCGAGAACAACCTGATGCTGTTCAACCACCTCTTCTACAACGCGGAGCGGAAGATCGTCGCTGTCTCCCCGTACTTCGTGCCGGACGAGACGATGCTGCAGGCCCTCATCGTGGCGGCGCGCCGCGGTGTCGAGATCGAACTGTTCGTCTCCGAGATCGGGGACCAGTTCCTCGTGTTCCACGCCCAGCGCTCCTACTATTCGGCGCTGCTGGAGGCGGGAGTGACGATCTGGATGTACCGCAAGCCGTACATCCTGCACGCCAAGCACGTGTCCGTGGACGAATCGGTCGCCGTGATCGGCTCCTCCAACATGGACATCCGCTCGTTCTCGCTGCAGATGGAGTCCTCCATGATGGTGGGGGACAACGGCTTCCTCACGAAGCTGCGCGCAGTGGAGGACGAGTACCGGCAGAACTCCCGTCAGCTCACCGTCGAGGAATGGGAGTCCCGCTCCTGGGCGGTCAAGGTCATCGACAACATCTGCCGCCTCGCATCCGCCGTGGTGTGAGCGTCACTTCGCCGTGAAGGTCTTCTGCGCCTGCTCCATGGCCGCCACCGAGTCCTTGTCCGCCGTGTTCGCCACGGTCAGC
This sequence comes from Helcobacillus sp. ACRRO, assembly GCF_022347125.1. Classification (NCBI taxonomy): domain Bacteria; kingdom Bacillati; phylum Actinomycetota; class Actinomycetes; order Micrococcales; family Dermabacteraceae; genus Helcobacillus; species Helcobacillus sp. ACRRO. The sequence goes on along the minus strand of NZ_JAKRNG010000001.1, from coordinate 135,505 downwards.
AGCGTGTAGCTCTTCTTCGATCCCTTCAGCACCGTGGACACCACCGTCAGCGTCACCGGATCGCCCGTGTCGGAGTCGGTGAGCTCAATGGTGGCGGTGGAGCGGAACCCGTCGGCCCCGTTGAGGCTGACCGGCTCCGTGGCGCGGTCCGTGACCGAGTGCCCGCGCGCATAGTCGTCCAGCGGCAGGGAGGAGGCGATCATGCAGTCCACCATGCGTTCCGCGGCCTGCTCATCACCGGGGTAGTCGATGCCGGGCTGCCAGGCGGTCTGCCCGAGCTGCACGAACGACGGCCACTGCTTGTGCTTGCCGTACCCGGCGCGGTAGCTGATGCTCCCCATGAACGGGCCGCGCGGGCGCATCAGACTCCTATCGAACGCGCCGCCCCAGTCGCTCGGCACGGTTGCGGTGCTGTCCTGGCTGGACAGCGTGCCGGACTGCGATACCTTCGGGTTCGAATCGTTGCGCAGGTAGCAGTACAGGGCGGTCACCTCGCCCGTCGTCGGCGGGGGAGCGCTCGAAGACGGCGATGCCGACGGGGAGGTGGGCGACGCCGTCGGCGACGGGTCGGGCCGGCCGGGGAAGCCGAGGATGAGGCCGCCGATGGTCAGGACGAGGACCGCGGCGATGGCGAAGGCGATACCGCCGACCAGCAGCGGTTGCGGGCGGGCGGTTGAGCTCATGGTGTCCCCTCATCGACGATCGGTTCGTCCTGATTCTGCCATGACAGCGGGGCCGGCGGGGCGGGCAGACCCACCCGTCGGAACACCCAGTCAACGGGCACCGCCCCGGGTAGTGTGGACGGAGCGCGGGCGAGCCGCGCCCGAGACCGCGTCCGCACCCCGTGAAAGGCACCGCAGCCCACCGCCATGCCCACCAGCCAGCACCTCGCCGCCCAGGACCTGTCAGCCCGCCTCGACCCGATGCGTCAGGCGGCCCCGCTCGTCCACTGCCTCACCAACACGGTCGTGCAGACCGTCACCGCGAACGCGCTGCTCGCTGCCGGAGCCGCTCCCGCCATGGTGGACCACCCGGAGGAGGCGGGAGTGTTCGCCGGCGTCGCCGGGGGCGTCCTCATCAACACCGGCACCATCGCCCCGCACCAGGTGCAGTCCATGCCGATCGCCGCCCGCGCCGCGAACGACGCCGGCGTGCCCTGGGTGCTCGACCCGGTCGCCGTCGGCTTCCTCCCCGTCCGCACCGGCCTCGCCGCCGACCTCCTGGAGCTCGGCCCCACCGCCATCCGCGGCAACGCCTCCGAGATCGCCGCGCTCGCCGGCATGGGGGAAGGCGGCCGCGGTGTCGACTCCGTGGACTCCAGTGAGGATGCGATCCCCGCCGCCGCTGAACTCGCCCGCCGCACGGGCGCCGTGGTCGCCGTCTCCGGCGCCCGCGACATCATCGTGTGGGTCGAGGAGGCCGACGGGGCCAGCACCGGCGAGGTCCGCACCCTCGCCATCGACTCCGGCAGCGACCTGATGCCTCGCGTCATCGGCACCGGCTGCGCGCTCGGCGCCCTCGTCGCCGCCTACCTCGCCTCCGTCGCCGGCGAGGGGCCCAGCGCCCGCCTGCGGGCAGCGGCCGTCGGCGCCGCCCACGCCCACAGCTCCGCCGCCGGCCGCATCGCCGGCCGCACCCACCAGCAGCCCGGCTCCTTCGCCGTCGGCTGGATGGACGCCCTGTCCACCGTCGACTCCGCCGCCCTCATCGACGAGGTGAGCGTCAGTGAGCTCTGAGCAGCGCCGCCCCTCCCGCGAGCGGGCCGCCAGTGCCGACTGGGCGCTCTACTTCATCACCGACACCGCCCTCGCCGGCGGCCCCGACCAGGTCGTGCAGCAGGTGCGCGACGCCATCGACGGCGGCGCGCACGTCATCCAGGTGCGCGACAAGCACCTCGATGACGCCGCCTTCCGCGACCTCGCCGCAGCTGTCGCCGCTGCCGCCCGTGAGAAGGGCGAGGAGGTGGGCCGCCGCATCGACGTGTTCGTCAACGACCGCGTCGGCATCGCCGCGGAGCTCGGCCTGCACGTGCACGTCGGCCAGGGCGATGAGGACCCCGCCGCGGTCCGTGAGGCCGTCGGCCCCGCCGCCATGATCGGCGTGTCCTGCTCCCGCCGCGAGCACCTCGAGGCGGCGATCGCCGCCGGCCACTGCGACGTGGTGGGCCTCGGCCCCGTCTGGGCGACCCCCACCAAGACCGACGCCGACACCCCGCTCGGCACCGACGGCCTCGCCGCGCTCGCGGCCCGCGCCCACGAGGCCGGGCTGAAGGCCGTCGCGATCGGCGGGATCACCGCCCGCACCGCCGCCGACGTCGCCGCCACCGGGGTGGACGGCGCCTGCGTGGTCTCCGCCATCGCCGGGTCCGACGACCCCGCCCTCGCCGCCACCTTCGTCCGCCGTGAATTCGTGATGAACCAACCCCTGGAGTGACACCTATGCGCCCGCCCATCGCCCTCACCATCGCCGGCAGCGACCCCTCCGGCGGTGCCGGCATCCAAGCCGACCTCAAGACCTTCTCCGCCCTCGGCGTGTACGGCACCGCGGTGATCACCGCGCTCACCGCCCAGAACACCGACGGCGTCACCGGCGTCCACGTCCCGTCCGCCGACTTCGTCAAGGAGCAGCTCACCACCCTCCTCGACGACGTCATCATCGACTCCACCAAGATCGGCATGCTCGCCAACACCGATGTCGCCAGCGCCGTCGCCGACGTCATCGAAGCGCGCCGCGAGGACTTCGGCACGATCGTGCTGGACCCCGTCATGGTCGCCACCTCCGGCGACTTGCTGCTCGACGAGGAGGCCGCTCGCGTCCTCGCCACCCGCCTGCTGCCGCTCGCCGACGTGGTCACCCCCAACATCCCCGAAGCGGCGTTCCTGCTGGAGCAGAACCCGGCGACCTCCGCGGAGGAGATGCACACCCAGGGCGAGGCCCTGCGCGGCCTCGGCGCCCGCACCGTCCTCGTCAAGGGCGGCCACCTACGCGGCTCCGAAGTGGTCGACGTGTTCGTCCACGAGCACGGCACCGAGCTGCTGCGCGGCGTCATGTTCGACACCCGCAACACCCACGGCACCGGCTGCACCCTCTCCAGTGCCATCGCCGCCCAGTTCGCTCGACTCGCCGCCACCGAGCACGGCGACGACCTGACCGTCATGGCCTCCGCCCGCGAATTCCTCGCCTCCGCCATCGAGCACGCCATCGACTGGGAGATCTCGAAGAAGCCCGAGACCGGGCACGGTCCCACCAACCACCTCATCACCGTCGGGAGCGATCGCCTGTGACCACCGAGACGACCGAGCATCTGCAGCCCGCCGGGGAGCACACGGCCCGCATGTGGGAGCAGACCGCGGACATCCGCGCCCGCATCGAACAGCTGCCGTTCCTCACCCAGCTGGCCGACGGGACCCTCGACCCCGAGAAGTTCGCGTACTACATCGGCCAGGACACCCACTACCTCGACGACTACCAGCGCGCCATGCTGCTGATCGCCGCCCGTGCTCCCATCGCCGAGGAGATGCGGTTCTGGGCGAAGTCCGCGGTCGGCGCCATCGCCGAGGAGAAGGAGATGCACAAGGCGCTCTCCACCGATCGGACGCTGCAGCAGTTCGACCTCACGAACGTCCAGAAGGCCCTGCCCACGTTCGCGTACGGCTCGTACCTGGTCGCCTCCGCCGCGACCGATCCGTATCCGGTGGCGGCCACCTCGGTGCTTCCCTGCTACTGGATCTTCGCCGACGCCGGCCGCCGCCTCGCCGCCACCGCCGCCGTGGTGAAGGAATCCGGCGCCGACCACCCCTACGCAACCTGGGCGCACGCCTACGGCGACGAAGGGTTCCAGTCCATCACCGGGCAGGCCATCGCGATCGTGGAGCGCGCCCTCACCGACGCCACCGCCGCTGAACGCGACGACGCGATGGAGGCGTTCCGCCGCGCCACCCGCCTGGAGGAGCTGTTCTGGGAGGCGCCGATGGGCGGCGAGGACATCCGCCGTGTCGTCTGAGACCGTGCCGACGGGGACGCACTCCGTGGAGGCGACCGACGCCGGCCGCGACATCACCCGATTCGCCGATCACCGCACCGGCACCACCAAGGAGCAGCCATGACAGCCCCGAACCGCCCCGCCCTGCCCTCCGCCGACGGCACCGAGGATCCGCACCTGTGGCTCGAAGACGTCACCGGTGAGGACGCCCTCGCCTGGGTCACCGACCGCAGCCGCGCTACCGAAGCCGGGCTCGACCAGAACCCCCTCACCGCGCAGCTGCACGGCGAGATCCGCGACATCCTCGACGCCGCCGACCGCATCCCCGCCGTGGTGAAGCGCGGCGAGCACCTCTACAACTTCTGGACCGACGCCGACCACGAGCGCGGCCTGTGGCGGCGCACCACCCTCGAGCAGTTCCGCAGCGACGACCCCGAGTGGGAGGTCCTCCTCGATCTCGACGCCCTCAGCGCCGAGGAGGACCGCACCTGGGTGTTCCACGGCGCCCAGCTGCTGCGCCCCGCCGACGGTGAGCCGTGGCGCCGCGCCCTCATCTCCCTCTCCGACGGCGGCAGCGACGCCGACGAGACCCGCGAGTTCGACCTCGTCACCCGCGACTTCGTGCCCGCGGACCAGCAGCCGTTCCACCGTCCCGCAGCGAAGGGCTCCATGTCCTGGATCGACGAGGACACCGTATGGGTCTCCACCGACTTCGGTGAGGACACCATGACCACCTCCGGCTACCCCCGCCAGGTGCGGCTCCTGCAGCGCGGCCAGGCGCTCGAGGACGCCGCGCTCGTGCACGAAGCCGACCCCACGGACATGGTCGTCGCCGCCGTCCACGACTCCACACCCGGCTACGAACGGGACTGGGCGGTCACCATGCACGCCTTCTACTCCAACACCACCTACGCGGTGGACCGCACAGAAGCGCCGCCACGCCTCAGCGCCATCGACAAACCGGACGATGCCACCTTCTCCGCCTGGCGCGACATCGCCGTGTTCGACCTCCGCTCCGACTGGGAAGTGGGCGATGAGGTGCACCCGTCGGGCTCCCTCCTGGTGGCTCCCGCCGATGACGTCCTGCGCGGCGACTTCACCCCCACCGCGCTGTTCACCCCGACCGCCACCTCCTCCCTGCAGGGCCTGACCATGACCCGCAGCTGCCTCATCCTCACCATCCTCGAAGACGTGCAGCACCGCCTCGAAGTGCTCCACCGCGACGAGGACGGCGCCTGGGTCCGCGAAGACCTCTTCAACGAGCTCAGCGGCACCATCAGCGTCGCCGCCGTCGACTCCGACGTCTCCGACGACATCTGGGTCACGGTCGAGGACTTCATCACCCCCACCACCCTCATGCTCGCCGACCTCGCCGGCGTGCCCACAGGGGAGGGGCCCGGCGACCTTGAAGTCATCAAGTCCACGCCTGCTCGCTTCGAGGCCGACGGGCTCCAGGTCACCCAGCACTTCGCCACCTCCGAGGACGGCACCCGCATCCCCTACTTCGAGGTCTCCGCCGCGGACGATGCGGACCCCGAGGACGGCGAGGCACCCGTCGGCCCCGCCCCGACGCCCACCCTGCTGTACGGCTACGGCGGCTTCGAGATCTCCATGACCCCCGGCTACGCCGCCGCCGTCGGCCGCGCCTGGCTGCAGCGCGGCGGCACGTACGTGGTCGCGAACATCCGCGGCGGCGGCGAATACGGGCCCGCCTGGCACCGCGCCGCCCTGCAGGAGAACCGCCACCGCGCCTACGAGGACTTCGCTGCGGTGGCCCGCGACCTCATCGACCGCGGCGTCACCACCAGTGACCAGCTCGCCGTCCGCGGCGGCTCCAACGGCGGCCTCCTCACCGGCAACATGCTCACCCAGTACCCCGAGCTCTTCGGCGCCGTCGTCATCCAGGTGCCGCTGCTGGACATGAAGCGCTACAGCCACCTGCTGGCCGGCGCATCCTGGATGGCCGAATACGGCGATCCCGACACCGACGACTGGGAGTTCATCCGCACCTTCTCCCCGTACCACCTGCTCTCCGAGGACGTGGACTACCCGGAGACGTTCGTGCTGACCTCCACCCGTGACGACCGCGTCCACCCGGGGCACGCCCGCAAGTTCACCGCCGCCCTCGAATCCCTCGGCGCCCCCGTGCGCTACTGGGAGAACGTGGAGGGCGGGCACGGCGGCGCCTCCACCTCCGACCAGACCGCCCGCATGAACGCCCTCATGTACACGTTCCTGTGGGAGACCATCGGGATCAGCAGGAAGAGCTGAGGCCATGGACGCTCAGGACCGCGCCAGCGCCGACGAATGGCTCTCCAGCCGCAACGACGTGATGACGGTGTACCGCGACGCCGTCGACGACGACCGCGACCACCTGTTCCCCCTGCGGTACGTCCGCGCCGGCTACGAATCCGGCTACCCGCCGATCATGATCCTGCCCGGCGGCCCGGGCGTCGCCTCCGTGTTCCCCTACGAACTGGTGCGCCGCCTCGGCGCCTCCAAGGGCATGGACATCCTCATGATGGAGCACCGCGGAGTCGGCATGTCCCGCTCCGACGCCCGCGGCACCGACCTCCCCCTGGACGCGATGCGGGTGAACGCCGTCCTCGAGGACATGCTCGCCGTGCTCGACCACGCCCGCATCGAGAAGGCCGTCCTGTACGGCACCAGCTACGGCGGCTACCTCGCGCAGCGCTTCGCCCTTGCCCACCCCGACCGGGTGCACTCCCTCGTGCTGGACTCCCCGTTCACCTCCGTGGCCGACGAAGCCGCCCAGCAGCACGCCCTGCGCTCCCTGTTCTGGTACGGGGAGAACGTCCGCACCGAATCCGTCGCCCGCGTGATCCGCCGCCTCGTCGAGGACGGCACCATCCCGGTCGAGGAGTCCGGGCCCGTCATTGCCGCCGTCCACCAGTACGGCGGCCTCAGCTCCGTGCGCGACATCGTGGACCTCCTCGTGCTCGGCCGCGGCCGCCTCACCTGGACGTCCGTGTACCAGGCGCTCGCGGCGACCGAAGCGCTGCCGTCCACCCCGTTCGTGCTGGAGCGCGACCTCGTGGACCGCATCGCCTCCACCGAACTCGGCTTCGGCCACCTCGCCGACGGGCAGCCCCTGGACCCGCTGGCCCTCACCGCGCTGCGCGCGAAGGAGTACGAGCCGTTCGCGGGGGAGGCGTTCGACCTCGAACGGGAGCGCACCGCGATCACCGCCCCCACGCTCGTCATCACCGGGGAGCGGGACCTGATGATCCCCGCCTCCCGGTCCCGCCTCGCCGCCGAACAGATCCCCGGTGCCCGGTTCCTGTCCGTTCCGGGCCTCGGGCACAGCCTGCTGGACTCCCATGCACAGCTCGCGCTGATGGCGGCGATGTGGACCGCCGCCGGCGCCATCGACCCGTTCCTCGAGAAGGACACCAGCAGCCTCAAGCGCATCCCCGTCAACGAGCTGATCGCCCGCGGCATCACCGCTGCGCTGCTGGCGGAGCGGCACTCACCGGTCAGACTGTGGGCGGGACGCAGGCGCGGGCCGCTCCCACCCCTGAGGAGCTGACTGCTGGCACCACACTGAGTAGCGGTCATTGCTGAACCGCTGCTCGAAGACGGTGTTCCAGCGGTCCTCCAGCCACACCTGCTGCTGGGCGGGGGACTGGTTCAGCACCCACTGGTCCACCAGGGCGCAGTACGGGGCGCGCTGGTTCGGGCCGTGCAGCCACTGCACCTGGTGGTCCACGGTCAGCGGCGCGAGCGTGGAGATGTCCGAGGCGACCTGTGTGCCCGGCGGCAGAGCCGCCATCGCTTCGCGCGCCTGCTGCGCCTGCTCACTGACGGACCACCGGTCGGGCTCCGCGAGCTGCAGCACCGGCATGGTGGGACCGGCTGCGCCCGTGATGACCGTGGCGAGGGCCGCGAGCCCCAGGGGGAACGCCGCCGCCCTGGGCTGCAGGACCCACCGGGGGATGCGGTGCGCCCACGCGGGGGAGGAGGAGCGCAGGCGGTCCGCGAACCGCGCGATTTTCGGCAGCGCGTCCAGCAGGGCGGCGAACGCGATCGGCATCAGCACGGCGCTGTAGTGCCACGTCCAGCCCCAGTAGTGCTCCACGTTCCCGGTCATCCGCCACGCCAGGGTGGGCAGCGCCAGCAGCACCAGCGGGGAGCGCAGCCCCACCACCCCGGTGGCGAGGATCAGCAGGCCGACGGTGGCCCACTTGATCGGGGGTCCGAACACGTCCAGGGCACTGCCGATGTTGTCGGTGTAGTCGAACTGCCCCTGCGGGTTCAGCGCCGGCAGGATCAGCAGCGTGGACAGCAGGAACCAGAAGACGCCCCACAGGGTCAGGCCGGCGCCGATGGTGAAGTCGCGGCGGGCGGCGATGTCCGCGTCCGAGCCGAAGCTGAGGGCGAGCCGCTTGACGGTGTTGGCGCGTCGGCCCGCTTCAGCGGACCGCTCCTGCAGCTCGCGTGCGTCCATGAGGGCTCGCACCGCGATGATGAGCCCGAGAACCGTGACGGTGAGGCCGAGGTCCTCCTTCACGAACACCAGCAGGCCCGCCCAGATCGCGGCGGTCATCATCCGGTGGCGGAGGTAGGCGGTGAGGGAGAGGGCGAGCAGCGGCACCGCGAACGCGATCTCGTGGAACTGCACGATGTGCGCGGACTGCAGCCCGAAGGAGAACACGTACACGAAACCCGCCATCAGGCCGATCGTGCGGCCGAGCCGGTCGATCGCGAGGCGGGTGAGGGGGACGGCGCTGGCGGCCAGCAGCAGGGCCTGCAGCACCATCAGCGTGAGTGGTGAGGGGAACAGCGCCCACACCGGGCCGAGGAGGATCAGGATCGGGTGGAAGTGGTCGCCGAGGAGGTTGAAGTCATCGCCCTTGATCGGCACGATCGGGGCGGACCCGCGGGCGTAGGCGGACGCGAGGGAGGAGAAGATGCCGAGGTCCCAGCTGGGGAAGTCGAATCGTCTCCACTGCTGGACCGACAGGGCCGTGTAGGCCAGGGCGGCGAGCAGAGCGGGGAGCATCGCCAGGAGGCGGTCGCGGGCGGCGGCCGGACGCACAGAGGACCTGTGAGAGTGCGGAGAGTCAACCATTTCGTGACATTCTGGCACGGGCTTCGCCGGGTGGACAGGGGGCCTGTGGGCGAATCGTCGTTTCGGGATCGCAGCGGGACTTCTCGGGCCTTCCGAACATGCGAATGGGCCGCACCCCAGAGGATGCGGCCCATTGAGGCGCAGGGTCGGCTGCGCGGTTCAGATGCGGGCGGTCAGCCCTCCTTGCCGACCTTCGACAGCGCCACCCAGGTGTCCACCACGGTGTCCGGGTTCAGCGACATCGTCTCGATGCCCTGCTCCATCAGCCACTCGGCGAGATCCGGGTGGTCCGACGGGCCCTGGCCGCAGATTCCCACGTACTTGCCGGCGTCGCGGCAGGCGCGGATGGCGCGCTCCAGCATGAACTTCACGGCCGCGTTGCGCTCGTCGAACGCGTCGGCCACGAGACCGGAGTCGCGGTCGAGGCCGAGGGTCAGCTGCGTCATGTCGTTGGAGCCGATCGAGTAGCCGTCGAAGTGCTCGAGGAACAGTTCCGGCACCACAGCGTTCGAGGGGACCTCGCACATCATAATGACCTCGAGGCCGTTGTCGCCGCGCTTCAGGCCGTTCTCGGCGAGCAGGTCGGTGACTGCCTTCGCCTCCTCGGGGGTGCGGACGAACGGGATCATGACCTTGACGTTGGTCAGGCCCATCTCGTCGCGCACGTACTTGATGGCGTCGCACTCCATCTTGAAGCACTCCGCGAAGTCCTCCGACAGGTAGCGGGAGGCGCCGCGGTAGCCCAGCATCGGGTTCTCCTCGTGCGGCTCGTAGCGCGGGCCGGCGATGAGGTTCGCGTACTCGTTGGACTTGAAGTCGCTCATGCGCACGATCACGGGGTTCGGCGCGAACGCCGCCGCGATCGTGGAGACGCCCTCAGCGACGCGCTGCACGAAGAAGTCGCGCGGGGTGTCGTACGCCTCGATGAGGCCGCCCACCTGCTTCTTCAGGTCCGCGGGCAGGGAGTCGAACTCCAGCAGGGCGCGCGGGTGGATGCCGATCTGGCGGTTGATGATGAACTCCAGGCGGGCCAGGCCCACACCGGCGTTGGGGATGCGGGAGAAGGAGAACGCCTGCTCCGGGGTGCCCACGTTCATCATGATCTTCGTGGGGATCTCCGGCATGGCGTCCAGGGACGTCTCGGTGACGTCGAAGTCGAGCATGCCCTTGTACACGTAGCCGGTGTCGCCCTCGGCGGCGCTGACGGTGACCTCGTCGCCGACCTTCAGGTCGCTGGTGGCGGAGCCGGTGCCGACCACGGCGGGGATGCCGAGCTCACGGGCGATGATGGCCGCGTGGCAGGTGCGGCCGCCGCGGTTGGTGACGATCGCGGAGGCGCGCTTCATAATCGGCTCCCAGTCGGGGTCGGTCATGTCCGCCACGAGCACCTGGCCGGGCTCGAAGTCGTGCATCTCGTCGATGGAGTTGAGGATCGCGACCTTGCCGGCGCCGATCTTCTGGCCGATGGCGCGGCCCTCGATGAGCACCTCTCCGGAGTCCTTCAGCTTGAAGCGCTGGATGGCGCCGCCCTTGGCGCGGGACTGCACGGTCTCCGGGCGGGCCTGCAGCACGTAGAGGCCGCCGTCGGCCCCGTCCTTGCCCCACTCGATGTCCATCGGGCGCTTGTAGTGCTTCTCAATGGTGACGGCGTGGCGGGCGAGCTGCTCCACCTCGGCGTCGGTGAGGGACAGCTTCGGGCGCTCCGCCTTGTCGACGTCGACGAACTCGGTGGTCTTCCCGACCGTGGCGTCGTCGGTGTAGATCATCTTGGTCGCCTTCGCGCCGACGGAGCGCTTCAGCACCGCGGGGCGGCCCGCTTCGAGCGCCGGCTTGTAGACGTAGAACTCGTCGGGGTTCACAGCGCCCTGCACCACGCCCTCACCGAGGCCGTACGCGGAGGTGATGAACACGGCGTCGTCGAAGCCGGACTCCGTGTCCATGGTGAACATGACGCCGGAGGCGCCGATGTCGGAGCGGACCATCTTCTGCACACCAGCGGACAGGAGCACGTCGGTGTGCTCGAAGCCGTGGTGGACGCGGTAGGCGATGGCGCGGTCGTTGTAGAGGGAGGCGAACACCTCGCGGATGGCGGTGAGGACCGCGTCGATGCCGCGGACGTTGAGGAAGGTCTCCTGCTGGCCGGCGAAGGAGGCGTCGGGCAGGTCCTCAGCGGTGGCGGAGGAGCGCACCGCGAAGGACGCCTCCTCGCCGGAACCCGCGGCGAGCTCGTCGTAGGCGGTGCGGATGTCCTCTTCGAGGTCCTTCGGGAAGTCCTGGGTGATGATCGCGTCGCGGATCTTGGCGCCGCGTTCGGTGAGCTGGCGGGTGTTCTCGGTGTCGAGGCCGTCGAGGAGCTCGTCGATCTGGCCGGCCAGGCCGGTCTCTTCGAGGAAGCGGCGGTAGGCGTCCGCGGTGGTGGCGAAGCCGTTGGGCACGTTCACGCCGAGGTCGGCGAGGTTCTTCACCATTTCGCCGAGGGAGGCGTTCTTGCCGCCCACCTGGTCGACGTCCGACATGCCGAGTTCGCTGAACCAGCGCACGTTGGTGTTCGTCATAGAAATGACTCCTTCGTCTTTCTTGGTGCTCTCAGTGGTGGGTCCTGTGCGCAAGCCGCTGCAGGATGATGGCGGACATCTCCTCCACGGATTTTGCCGAGGAATCTACCACGGGGATGTTGTTCTTCTGGAACAGTCGCCGCGCGGAGGACAGCTCGAAGTTGACCTGCTGCAGCGAAGCATATCGGGAGCCCTGGCGGCGCTCTTCGCGCACGGCGGCGAGGCGCTCGGGGGAGGAGATGAGACCGAACAGCTTCGGGCCGAGGTCCTTCAGCGGACGCGGCAGGTGATCGGTCTCGAAGTCCTCATCGACCAGCGGATAGTTCGCGACGAACAGCCCGTGCTGGAGGGCGAGGAACATGGAGGTCGGGGTCTTGCCGCAGCGCGACGGGGCCACCAGGATGACGTCGGCCTTCTCCAGGGCGCGCAGGGACTGGCCGTCGTCGTGCTCGATCGCGAACTCGATCGCCTGCATCCGTCGGTAGTAGGAGTCCATGTTGCCCACACCGTGCAGCTGGGACCGCAGGGAGGAGGAGCACACGCCGAGGGCGTTCTCCACCTTCTCCATGTGCGTCTCGAACAGGTCGATGATGGGGGCGCGGCACTCCACCAGCTGGCTGCGGATGTCGCGGTCCACGGCGGTGGAGAACACCAGTGGACCCTCCCCGGCCTCAACCAGGTCGTCGATCTCCTGGACGATCTGGTGCGCTTCCTCCGGGTTGGAGATGAAGGGGATGGTGGTGCGGTCGAACTTCAGGTCGGGGAACTGCACCAGCAGGGCGTTGCCCATCGCTTCGGCGGTGAGGCCGGTGGAGTCGGACAGGAAGAACACCGGGATGCGGCGCTTGTCGGCTTCGGGGCCGGCGCCTGGGGTGTCGGTGGACATGGTGCGGTGCTCCTCAGGGTGCGCGTCATTGCGGCGGGGGTGCCTTGAACATACCGCCTTTGGGTGCATGGACCCGGAGAACGGGCCGCTGGTTACGCGAGCATCACACCGGACACGGCCGACCCGCCCGTGCGTGACCGATTGAGTGCGCAATCGTCCAGCAGGGCGGGCCGGGTGCGGGCCGACGGGATCAGCGGCGCAGCAGCAGGGTGCAGCACTTGATGGAGCCGCCGCCCTTCAGCAGCTCCGGCAGGCCCACGGCGTGGGTGCGGTAGCCGGCGTCCTCCAGCTGACGGTCCAGGTCGGTGAGGCGGTCGGAGACCACGAGGTCGCCGCCGGTGCCGAACATGTTGAGGCCGAGCACCTCGGCGTCGGCGGCGCTGGCGTGGATCGCGTCCGGGAAGCGCTGATCAAGGAGCTTCAGGGACGGCTCATCGAACGCCTCCCGCAGGAACGCGACGTTCGGCCCGTCCTGCCCCTCGGCGCCCTCCAGCACGGTGAGGGCGGTGTCGAGGTGGTAGAAGCGCGGGTCCACCAGACGCAGCGACAGCACCTCGCGGTCGAAGATCCGGCGCAGTTCGTCATGGGATTCGATGGTGGAGCGCAGGCCCCAGCCGGCGAGGATCGTCTCGCCGGCCATCAGCATGTCGCCTTCGCCCTCGTTGACGTGCTTCGGCTCGAAGACCTCGAAGCCGTGGGCGTCGAACCAGTCCATGTAGGCGGGGCCCTCGTCCACGCGCTCGGGGAAGGCGAACTTCGCTCCGTAGGCCTTGCCGTCGAGGGTGAACCCGCCGTTGGCGGCGTACACCATGTCCGGCAGACCCTCGACCTGGTCGATCAGCTCGATGTCGTAGCCGAGCTCGAGGTACTTCTCGTACAGCTTCTGCCATTCGGCGACGGCGATCTCCGCCTTCGCTCCCGCGCTCGGGTCCATCCAGGGGTTGATCTGGTAGCTGACGTCGAAGTGGGTGGGGCGGCACATGAGGATTGTTGTCATAGGACACATTGTGACAGCGGCCGCGCGCAATTGTTCCGTATCCGACGCACGTTCCGAGCGTCTTTTCGGACATCGGCGCTACGATCATGCGCATGGATCAGATCGATGCTCGTGTGATCGGTGAGCTCAAGGCCAACTCCCGCATCGGCTACGCCGACCTCGGTGACGCCGTCGGCCTCTCCGCCTCGGCCGCGAAGCGCCGCGTGGACCGCCTGGTGGAACGCGGCATCATCACCGGCTTCACCATCACCCTCAGGTCCGAACGCAGCGCCACCACCACCGAAGCAGTGGTGGAGCTGTTCTGCCGCGGCACCGTCCCGCCTCAGGCCCTTGCCCGCGCCCTCTCTCAGGTGCCGGAGGTGGTGGAAGCATCCACCGTCACCGGCGAGGCGGACGCCCTCGTCACACTCCGCGCCCGCAGCGTCAGCGACCTGGAGACGGCGCTGGAGAAGGTCCGCGACCTCCCGAGCGTGGACCACACCCGCAGCGCCGTCATCCTCTCGCGCGTCATCGAATCACGCTGAGGCGGAGAACTTCTCGTCCACGAAGTCGGCGACCTTGAGCGGCTCGCTGTAGGACACCTGCTTCGCCTCCATCCACACCGCCTGCATCGCCTCCAGCTGCTCCGGCTGCGGCGCCAGGTTCGGCAGGTAGGTGTACATCGGGGAGGCCTTCAACACCTCGATCTTCTGGCCGGTGGCGTCCGCGAGGATCTGGTACACCTCGTCGGTCTGGGGGCCGTCGGCCGAGAGCTGCTGCGCCCCCTCGGTCAGTGCGGTGAAGAACTTCTGCGCCGTGTCGCCGGCCGCGAAGTCCTCGGAGAACATCACGCCGGTGCCGGTGACGCCCTTCGCCGGAACAGCGATGGGGGAGGCGATGCCGGCCTCCTCCATCGCCGAGGAGAAGGGGGCCGACGGGGTCGCCGCATCGATCGAGCCGTTCTCCAGCGCCGGCTGCTGGTCCGGGGTGGCGAGGTTGACGGCCTCGACGTCGTTCAGGGTCAGGCCCGCCTCCTTCAGCATCGCCGCGAGCAGGTAGCCGCCGGTGGCGCCGGGCCCGCCGGCCACACCGATCTTGCGGCCCTTGAGGTCCTTGACGTCCTTCACCTCACCGGAGTCCAGCAGCTTCTGCGACACCTCCAGGGCGGTGGGGGAGTTCTCGATGTCGCCGGGGGAGATGCCCATGGATCCGGCCACGGTGAACTTCACGCCTGAGTGCAGGGCGTTGAACATGCCGGCGGAGAACCCGGCGCACATGACGTCCAGCTGGTTGTTCGCGAGCATCGGCACACCGTCCTGGCCGGACTTCAGCGGCACCAGCTCGAGGGTGAGGCCGGCGTCGGCGAACTTCTTCGTCGCATCCGCCACGTACAGGGGCGCGAACAGGGACGACGGCAGGTGCCCCACGCGGATCGTGGAGGACCCGTCGGCCCCCTTCCCCTTGCCGGTGACGGCGGGGCCGCAGGCGGCGAGGGCGGCGGCAGCGGTGCCGGCGGCGGTGGCGGTGAGCAGAGAGCGGCGGGACAGAGCAGTCATGGCAGGTGGGGCCTTTCAGAGCGGGTCAGCAGGTGGATGCGGGGCGGGTCAGCGGCGGCGCCAGGGCAGCAGCAGTGTTTCGGAGCGGGTGATGACGAAGGTGAGGGCGGCGCCGATCACGCCGATCACCACCAGCCCCACGTACAGCTTCTCCGGGATGAACAGCTGCCAGGAGTTCCAGATCAGATAGCCGAGACCGGTGGTGGACGCACCGGTGAACTCCACCGCGGTGATCACCACCACGGCGGTGCCGGTCGCGGTGCGCAGACCGGAGAACACGAACGGCAGCGCGCCCGGCAGGATCACGTGGCGGAATCGGTTGAACCCGCGGGCGCCGTAGGCGCGCCCCGCTTCGTGCAGCTTCGGGTCGATCGCCCACACACCAGAGACCGTGTTGATCTGAAGGATGAAGAACGTCGTGATGAACACGGCCAGCAGCTTCGGCACCTCCGTGGGGCCGAAGATCATCAGCAGGATCGGAAAGATCGCAATCTTCGGCAGCGGGTACAGCGCAGCGAACAGGGGACCGAGGGCGGCGTTCAGTGCGCGTGAGGAGCCCATCAGCAGGCCGACCACCACACCGGCGACCGCGCCGAGACCGCCGCCGACCAGCAGACGCGCGAGCGTCGGCCCGGCGTGCGACCACAGCTCGCCGCTGGCGGCCATCTCGATGCCGGTCTGCAGGATCCGGGTCGGGGCGGGGAAGAACCGCGGGTCGATGATGAGGGCGCGGGCGCACACCTCCCACAGGACGAGCAGGAGGACGGGGCTCGCGATCGCGAGGGCCAGGTCCCGTCGGCGCAGGCGCGCCTCCTTCGTCCGCTGGGCCCGGACGGCCGCCTCGGTGCGGTCACGGCGTGTGGTGCTCATCGGTCGGCTCCTTCCGCGGCGAGGGCGTCGTCACGCAGCGACTCCCAGATGTGCGAACGCATCTCGGTGTACTCCGGGGAGCGTTCGATGTCATGGCGGCGGGGCCGCTCGAACGGCACCGCGAGGTCCTCCTTCACCCGCCCCGGGCGGGCCGACATCACGAGGATCCGGTCGCTGAGCAGGATCGCTTCGTCGATGTCGTGCGTGACCATCAGGACGGTGGTGCGCTCCGCCTCCCACAGGGCCAGCAGCTCCTCCTGCATCAGCATGCGGGTCTGGGCGTCGAGCGCGCCGAGCGGCTCATCCATCAGCAGCAGCGGGGACCCGGTCGCGAACGCGCGCGCGATGGCGACGCGCTGCCGCATCCCGCCGGACAGCTGGTGCGGGTAGGCGGTGGCGAACTGCTCGAGCCGCACCCGCTGGATCCAGTCGTCGGCGATGCGGCGCCGCTCCGCCTTCGGCATCCCGGCCATCTTCAGGCCGAACGCGACGTTGTCCCGCACCGTCATCCACGGGAACACTCCGTGCTCCTGGAACACGAAGGCCGACGGTATCGTCTCCACCGTCCCGGTGGTCGCCTCCTCCAGGCCGCCGACGAGGCGCAGCAGCGTCGACTTTCCGCCACCGGAGGGACCGACGATGCAGGTGAACGACCCGGGCTCCAGGTCGATGGAGACGTCCTCCACCGCCCACGTGGTGGTCGGTCCGGACACGAACGCCTTGGACAACTCGGTGGTGCGGACAGCTGGGGCTTCGGGCATCGATCGATCTCGCAGAGGGTGCAGTGGGGCGGTCAGGGACGTCGGGGATTGCTGACATCGTAGACGTCCGCCCGCTCAGGCGCGCATCGGTACCATAACCGCATGTCCCAGCGCCGCTCCGTCACCGTCGAAGCCGTCGAGATCCCCACCGATATCGAGGCCCTGCCCGGTCGCCTCTTCCGCCCCGACGGGACCGGTGACGCCCCCGGCATCGTGCTGCTGCAGGAGATCTTCGGCCTGTCCGAGTACGTCCTCGACCGCGCCTCGGACCTCGCCGCCGCCGGGTACGCCGTGCTCGTGCCGCAGCTGTTCGCCCGGCTCGACCCGCCGATCACCGCGATCGACGAGAGCATCGGGATGGAGGCCGCTCTGCCGGAGGCGATGGAGCGCACCGGTGAGCTCGACTGGGGACGCGCCGTCGCCGACGGCGTCCACACCTTCCACGCGCTGCGCGGCACCGACGGAGTCCGCCATGACGAGGTCGCCGTGATGGGCTTCTGCTACGGGGGCGGACTCGCGTTCACCGTCGCCGCCCAGTCCGCGCGCGACGGCGCCGCCCCCGCCGCCCTGATCGCGTTCTACGGCTCCGCGCTGCCGGACCTGCTGGACCTCGCCGCCGAGGTCGACATCCCCAGCCTGCACGTGTTCGGCACCGCCGACACCTTCATCCCGATGGACCAGGTGGAGCGCATCCGGGAGGCCGTCACCGCCGACGGGATCCGCGACCAGGTCGAATTCCACCTGCATGAGGGCGCCGGGCATGCCTTCGACAACCCGCACCCGATGTTCCACCACGAGCAGGCGTCCCGGGACGCGTGGTGGCAGATGCTGGAGTTCCTCACCCGTCGGCTGCCCCTCTGACCTACAGCCCCAGCACGACCTTCGCGATCACGAAGTAGATGACGAGGCCGGAGGCGTCCACGAAGGTGGAGATGAACGGGTTGGAGAACACCGCCGGGTCCACCTTCAGCGCCCGCGCAATGATCGGCATGACACCGCCGACGGACGCCGCCACCGAGCACAGCGCCACTAGGGTCAGGCCGATCACCAGGCCGATCATCGTGCTGTAGAACAGGCCCGCGATGACGAACCCGAGGGCGCCGAGCAGCACGCCCAACAGCAGGCCGGTGCGCAGCTCACGGGAGAACACCCGCAGAACGTCACGCGGCTCCACATCGTCCAGGGCGAGGGCGCGCGTCACCGTGGTGGCGGCCTGATTGCCCATGTTGCCGCCGATGCCGATCAGCAGCGGTACGAACAGCGCCAGCACCGTCACCTGCTCGATCGTGGACTCGAACACCTCCAGCACCTGCACCGTCAGCGTCGCGCCGACCGCCAGCACCAGCAGCCACACGATGCGGGTGCGCACCAGGGCCCGGATCGGGGTGGACAGGTACGGTCGGTCCAGCGGCTCCGTGCCGCCCTGACGGGCCGTGTCCTCATCCTCCGCGCGCTCCACAATGCGGGCCGCATCATCGAGCGTCATGATGCCGACCACGCGGTTCTCCAGGTCCACCACGGGCGCCGCGAGGATGCCCTGCGTGGCGATGCGCCGCGCTGCCGACTCCTCATCGAGGCCCGCCGGCACCGTGATCGCCTCCCGCATCAGCTCACCGATCAGGGTGTCCGACGGCGCACCCAGCAGGGCCCGCATCGAGACGACGCCCTGCACCCGTCGGCCGTCATCGAGCACGGGCAGCAGATACACCGTCTCCGCGTCCTGGAGCCGCGCGGTGATCCGCAGCATGGTCTGCGCAACCGTCAGCTCCGGGTGCGTGGACACGAACTCCGGGCTCATGCGGCGCCCCGCGGTGCCCGGCGCATACCCGAGGATCGCGTCGGTGACGCGGCGCTCTTCGGGGGAGAGGCCGTGCAGCAGCTTGGTCGCGACCGAGGCCGGCATCTCCTCCAGCAGCCACACGCGGTCGTCCGGGTCGAGTTCCTCGAACAGCTGCGTGACATCGGTGCTGCGCATCCCGGTCACGATCTCCGCGCGCAGCGCCGGGTCCAGCGAATCGAACACGATCGACGCGCGGTCCTTTCGCAGCAGCCGGAACGTCACCGCCCGCGTCTTCGGCGGGAGGCGCTCGAGGACCCGCGTCACCTCCGCCGGCGACAGCGGATCGGTGAGGGCGGAGACTTCAGCGAGGTCGTCGGCTGCGACAGCGCGGCTGATGCGATCGGTGCAGGTGAGGATGTCCGTGGCCACGGCCCGATCCTAATGGCCCTAGTGGTCGCGCCAGTACGGGTCCGAGCCGTCCTCCACGATCGCTGCGGTCACATCGTCCACCACCACGGCCTTCTGCTCGGCGGTCATGGTGCGCTGGTCCGGCTGGTTCTCCAGCTCCAGGGCGCGCTCGGCGGGGGAGCCGGCCGCCACAGCGGAGCCGACGGAGCCCGGGACATCGTCACCGCGCAGCGACGCGCCCGCCGTCTCCGGCATGAAGAACACCGCCACCAGGCCCACCACGCAGGCGAGCACCATGTAGAACGCCGGCACCAGCAGGTTGCCGGTCTCCGCGATGGCGAAGTCGTTGACGTACGCCGCGGTGCCGCCGAACAGGGACGTGGCGACGTTGTAGGTGATGGCGAACCCGGCGAACCGCGCCTTCGTGGGGAACATGGCGGGGAAGGTCGCGGTGATGGTCGCGAGCTGCGGGATGTACAGCAGGCCCAGCACGGCGAAGCCCACCATGGCGAGGATGAAGCTCTGCCCCATCAGGTAGAACATCGGCACCGCCAGCAGCGCGAGCCCGCCCATGGAGAAGTACCAGGAGCGTTTGCGGCCGAACCGGTCCGAGGCGGCGCCCGCGAACGGAATGCACGCCATCATTATCACCTCACCGACCAGCACGATCAGCAGGCCCTCCTGCGCCGGCAGGTTGATCTGCTGCTCCAGGTAGGTCGGCATGTACGCCAGCAGGGTGTAGTTGACGATGTTCAGCGCGGTGACCAGGCCCGTCATCACGAGCATGGCGCGCCAGTGGCGGCCGATGAGGGCGAAGAGGCCGGGGGCGTCCTGCGCGGGGCCGTCCGCGGCAGGGGCCTCCTGCGCCTCCTCGAACACGGGCGATTCGTCCAGCTTGGTCCGCAGATACAGGCCGATGAAGCCCAGCGGCGCCGCTACCAGGAACGGCAGGCGCCAGCCCCAGGAGGACATGAACTCCGGGGTGGTGAACGTTTCGAGTCCGAGCATGATGGCGGTGCCGAGGGCGAAGCCGCCGAGTGTGCCGAACTCGAGGAACGAGCCGAAGAAGCCGCGGCGGTTGTCCGGCGCGTACTCCGACATGAAGGTGGCGGCGCCGCCGTACTCACCGCCGGTGGAGAATCCCTGGATGAGCCGCAGCAGCACCAGCCCGATCGGGGCCCAGATGCCGATGGTGTCGTACGCGGGCATCAGGCCGATCGCGACGGTCGCCAGCGACATCATGATGATCGTCAGCGCCAGCACCTTCTTGCGGCCGAGCCGGTCGCCGAGCGGTCCCCAGACCAGGCCGCCGATGGGGCGGGCGAGGAAGGAGATCGCGAATGTGGCGAGGGTGAGCAGGCGGGCGTTCTCGAACGGTTCGAAGAAGTGGGCGGCGATGTAGCTGGTGGCCACGGCGTAGACGCCGTAGTCGTACCATTCGGTGGCGTTGCCGAGTGCGGAGGCGGCGGTGGCCCTCCTGACTGCGGCGGGGTCCGTGTGATGGTCGGGGGCGAGGCGGGAGTATCGGCGTCGCTTCATCCCGGGTCGGTGGTCTCTGCTGGGAACGGCTGACATAGCTGGTCCTTCCGCGGCCCGCCGCGGCGGGACTCTCCCGGCGGCGTGCGCGTCTACGCTAGGGAGACCCTGGTGTGATCTCCACCTCGTTCATGATGTGGACCACCCATCCCACGGTTCGGCACCCGTCGGCCCCTACGCTGGAGGCATGACCACCACTGCCCCGCGCCATTCCTCGCGCACTCTGCCGTACCGCCCCCTCGTCGTCGTCACCGGTGCCTCCGCCGGCATCGGGGAGGCGATCGCCCGACGCTTCGCCGCCGAGGGCGCTCGCGTGGTCCTCCTGGCCCGCCGCGCCGACCGCCTCGACACCCTCGTCGCCGAGATCGGCCGCGACACCGGCCGCTCCGGCGACGTCGACTCCTACGCGGTGGACCTCGCCGACGCCGGCGCCACCGCCGACGTGTGCCGCGCCATCCTCCACGACCACGGCACCCCCGATGTCCTCATCAACAACGCCGGCGCCGGCCGCTTCCTCTCCATTGAGGAGACCAGCGTGGAGGAGGCGCACGCCCAGATGGACCTGCCGTACTTCGCGGCGTTCCACATGACCCGCGGACTCATCGAACCGATGATCGCGCGCGGCCGCGGCGTGGTGTTCCAGATCAACTCACCGGTCGCGATCACGGCGTGGCCGGGCGCCGTCGGCTACGCCGCCGCCCGCGGGGCGATCCGCGGCTTCACCGCGGCGCTGCGGCAGGACCTGCACGGCACGGGTGTGCGGGTGGGGTCGCTGACGCCCACGCGCGTCCACTCCGACTACTTCGACGCCAACCCCGACTCCGTGGACCGGGTGCCGAAGGTGGAGGCGCTGGTCGGCACCATGACGCCGGAGGAGGTGGCGGAGACGACGCTGCGGGCCGTCCGCACTCGGCCCGGCCGCGACTCGTTCGCGCCGTGGCGCTGGTCGCTGTTCGCGCCCGTCGCGGCAGCGGTGCCGGCGCCGTTCGAGTGGCTGTTCCGCGTCACGGGGCACAAGCGGGTGCGCTGAGGCGCGCTCAGGCGAGCGCGCAGGCGACCCCGTTGAACCCGTGGTTGCAGTAGCCGAGCGGGTTCTTCGCCAGGTACTGCTGGTGGACCGGTTCAGCGTAGAAGAACTCGCCGGCGCCGGTGTCCGTGAGCGCTGACAGCTCCGTGGTGATCCTCCCCGCGCCCGCAGCGGTGAGCGCCTGCTGGTAGATGGTGAGGGAGGCGCGCACGGTCTGCTCCTGGGCAGGGCTCGTCCAGTAGATCGCGGACCGGTATTCGGTGCCGACGTCGTTGCCCTGCCGATTCTCAGTGGTGGGATCGTGCTGCTGCCAGAACTGTTCGAGGATGCGCTTCAGCGTGGCGTCGCCGCCGGTGTAGCGGACGATCACCGCTTCGGTGTGACCGGTGCGGGCGCTGCACACCTCCTCGTAGGTGGGGTGCGGGGTGTGCCCGCCGGCGTACCCGGCGGCGGTGGAGTGCACGCCGTCGATCTGCCAGGCGACGCGTTCGATTCCCCAGAAGCATCCGCCGGCGAGGATGATCTCCTCGGCATCGCCCGGGGCGTCGGCGCCGAGCATGTCGGTGGACAGCACGACGTGCTCGCGCGCGAGCTCGTACGGGTAGGAGTCGCGACCGGGCAGGGCGTCCTCGGCGGACACCATGACCTTCTTGTGCGCGTTGATGAGATCCATGATCTGCCACATGCGCCCCAACCTACCGACCATGCCCCGTGGGTGCGTCAAGGGTCCACCGCTGAGGGCGAACAGCCGGGGTTGTCAGCGTCATCGGGGTGGCTGCGCCGCCACGCGGCCAGCCAGACGCGGGCGTCGTGGGCGCTGAGCAGGTCGACGTCATCGGTGGCGGTGACGGCGGTCCGGTCGGTGCCGATGGTCCATTCTGTTGCACCGGGTGAGCGTCCGGGCCGCGGCGGACGCGTCCGCTTCGGGTCGATCAGCTTCGCCGTCTTCACCTGGTGGTGCCGGCGGCACAGCAGGTGCAGGTTCTCCAGGTCGGTGCGGCCCCCGTCGGCCGGGGAGTGGTGGTCGAACTCCTCGATGTGGTCGGCTTCGGAGCGCTGCGCAGTCCTCCGGGTGCATCCCGGGGCGGCGCAGAGGACGTGCCGCATCCGCAGGTGGCGCAGCATCTCGGTGGACGGCTTGTAGCGGTCCGCCTTCAACGGCAGGATCGCGCCTGATGCGGGATCGGTGAGGATCCGCATCCAGGTCGCCGAACGCCCTGCGAGATCGCGGGCCATCGCCACGGGGATGGGGTGGATCCCGTCGATCATTCCGCCCACGTGGGACTGGCCGAGCAGACTCAGCGCCGGGACCTGCACGAACAGCTGGAAGCGCGGGGTCGTGGCCTCGGCGCCGTCGAGACTGAACTCGGCGCGGGACATCAGCAGGGACCGGATCATCGCGCGCGGCATCGGGATGCCGGATTCGGCGACCTCGCCGTCGATGTCGAGCGGGATCCGGTCACCGGACTCGAGTGCGGCGGCCTGTGCGCGCTGGACATCCTCGGCAGCGCGGTCGAGGCGCTTGATCATGGACACCATCTCGGGGACTGAGCCGTCCACCTGCACGGTCATGGTGCCGGGCTTGTCCGGCGACGGCGGCAGCAGCCGGACGTCCTGCACCGGCGCCGGCGGGGTGTCCTCATCGAGTTCGCGGAGGTAGGCCGCGAGCTCGCGGATCGCCTTGTCCACCTTCTCGGGCTCGCCATCGAACTCCCACTCGGCGATGAGCGGGTCGGCGAGGGCGAGGGTCTCCGCGGAGACAGCCCGGGTGGAGAACAGCAGGTAGTCGAACTGTGCGGCGGTGAGCTCGCCGCGCTCCAGGCGGGCCAGCGCGCCCGGGAGGCAGGTGGCGGCGCGGTGCGCACCGTCGAGGGCGCGACCGGCGCGGATGATGGAGCAGTTCAGGGCAATGCCCACGCGGATCTCGGCGAGCTCGGCAGCGAGGCGGGCCTCGTCACCGCCGTCCTGCTCCACGTACAGGCGGGCGAGAAGGCGGTAGTCCGCGGCTGCTTCGCGAGCGCGTGCGACGGTCCGCTCCCGCACAGCGCTCAGAGCCGCGAAGTCGGTCTCCGTGAGCGGGGTCGTCGAGGCGGACGCTGCAGCGGGGGAGAGGACGCGCTCGCGATCGAGCTGCTGCGCCATCGGCATGGTGCGGCGCGGGCCCCGGGGCTGGCGGCGCGGGCGCTTCGGCTTCTCGGGCTCATCAGCGATGCGTTCGGCGGACATTCCTCCCCCCTCTCCACGGCGTGCGCACGTGCGCGGCTCCGGCGTCACACGAGTCGGGGCCCCATGAGGGACGGGTGCGCCGGCCGTGACGCCGATCGGTGCGGATGCCGAGGGAGAGAGGGGCATCCATGTGTTCTATCTGCTACTGTATCGAACAGTCGTTCGAGAAGTCAAGGGGGTTGATCGCATGTGTTCGAACAGGGAGGCGTCGGTGACCCGTGCCGTTCAGTCCTCCAGCGGCATCAGCAGCACCGCCGCGGTGAGAACAGCCAGCGCAGCGAGCGCGATCAGACCATCGCCGAGCAGGACACCCGGCAGGGCGAGCGTTCCCAGTGCGCCGCTGACGATCACGATCACGAGACCCAGTGCGAGCGAGATCCCCACCACCGCCGCGCCCGCGAGCAGCAGCGGCCTGCGGGCCGAGCGCGCCAGCACCCCGTGCGCCGGGGTCAGCCCCGCCCATGCCCAGGACAGGTGCGCCACCGCGATCAGCACCGCCAGCACGCACGCGTGCAGCAGACTGACAGGCGGGTTCGCCCCCAGCGCGCCGATCGCCACGAGGAGGATCACCAGCCCCATATCGGAATCGGGGAAGAGAGTCTGGATGATCAGCAGCGCCAGCCCGGTGCCGACAACGCCGAGGGTGACCACTCCGGTGCCGAACTGGCCCTCCTCCGGGGCCACACCGATCAGGGAGAACAGCAGTCCCGCACCGGCGAGGAGGCCGGCGAGGCGCAGCAGCGCCTGCGAGCGGCTCATCGCCACAATGGAATCGGTGAGGCGGCTCAACCGGCCCTTCATCGACCGTCACCTCCCTGCCACGGCGCCACCGGGACGCCCTGCGAGATCAGCTGTGCGATCAGGACCTTGCGTTCGGCCACGCGCATGCCCCACGCGGTCGCCCAGGAGCGGTGGCTGGCGGGGACGTCGTCGCGGGCCGCCCGGGAGGCGAGGCCGGTGATGGCCGCCGGCATCGTGTCGATGACGTGCACGTCCGCGCCGGCGGCTCGGAGCCGGCCGATCTCGGCGGCGACCTCGTCGGTCAGCAGCGGCGACATCACGAAGGTGAGGGTGCCGCTGCGGACATGGCCGAGCGGGGTGAGCCGACGGATCGGGTCGCTCATCCGGTCCGCGCGAGCAAGCTGGTCCACGATGCGGCGCAGATGCCCCGGCCCGGTGCCGGCGGGGATCGACGCGATGCGGCTGCCGAAGTCGTGGACGCGGACACGGTCGCCGAGCCCGATGTAGCGGGAGGCGAGCGCGGCGACCGCACGGACCGTCAGGTCGAGGCTGGAGCCGGTGCGGTCGGCGAACGCGGAGGCGAGGGCGTGGACGTCGCGGTCGGTGTCGGTGATGAGCAGGACATCGGTGTCGCGCTCGGTGAACATCTCGTTGACGTGGATCTCGCCGGTGCGGGAGGTCACGCGCCAGTTGACGCGGTTGACGCGGTCGCCGGTGCGGAACGCGCGGACGGACGCAAGATCGATGCCGTCGCCCTTCGTCGCCGACAGGTGGGGCCCGGAGATGCCGAGCACGCGGTTCAGTCGGCGCTGCCCGGCACCGGCGGCGTCACCGGGGGAGACGCTGATCGTCGGCGGGGACACCGCTTCGGCGACGCGGCGCGCGCCGAGGATGTCCGCGTGCTGCACCACGAGCGGACCCATGTCGTACCGGCCCCAGCTCAGTGGCAGCAGCTGCAGGCGGGTGGCGCCGGCGCCGGTGATGAGGCCGTTGCGCGGAGTCATGCGCAGCGCGGCCTGCGCCGGCATGCCGACGCTCAGCAGCGTGTGGGGCGCAGTCGTGGACACTTCCACCGTTACGGGGTCGTCCTCCAGGACGCGCTGAGCGGACACGTGGGCGACTGCTGGCGGGGTTTCGTGGGCGGCGTCAGCGGTGCGGGGGCGCAGAGCGGCGGCGAGCGCGATGTACGCGATCAGCGGCAGCGCCACGATCAGCGCGTCGAGGCGGCCGTACGCAACCGCCAGCAGGCACAGCAGGAGAGCACCGCCGAGCGCGCGCGTGTGGGCGGGGGTGGCGGTGAGCTTCACGCCTGGTCCCGGGGCTCCACCGAGGTGCGGCCAACCGGGGTGCGGCCCACTGGAGTGCGGCCGACGGGGTCTGCGCCCTCAACAGAGCGGGCGCCGTCGGCGGGGCGGAGGTCGGTGGTGGGCTGCGCGGGCTCATCGGCCGGGAGGGCCCCGTCGGCCGACGGGGCGGGCACTGACGCGAGCACATCATCGACGACCGAATCGGTCGAGATGTTCTGCAGCCACAGCTCCGGACGGATCAGGATGCGGTGGCCCAGCACCGGGTGCGCCAGATCCTTGATGTCCTCCGGGATCACATAGTCGCGGCCCCGGATGAGCGCCCACGCCCGCGCCGTCGTGATGAACGCGAGCGACCCGCGCGGCGAGGCGCCCATCGCCACTGACGAATGCGACCGGGTCGCCTGTACGATCTCCACCGCGTATCGGCCGATCGCCTCCGACACGTGCACCGTCTCCACCGCGGCCTGCATGCCCAGCAGCTCGCCGTCCGCGAGCACCCGGTCCACGCTCTGCCCCTCCTGGCGTCGGCCCAGACGGCGCTCCAGGATCCCCCACTCGTCATCCACACTGGGGTAGCCGAACGCGAGCCGCAGCAGGAACCGGTCCAGCTGCGCCTCCGGAAGCGGGTACGTGCCCTCCGTCTCCACCGGGTTCGCGGTGGCGAGCACATGGAACGGCTCCGGCAGCTGATGCGTGGTGCCCTCAACCGTCACCTGGTGCTCCTGCATCGCCTCCAGCAGCGCCGCCTGCGTCTTCGGCGGGGTGCGGTTGATCTCGTCCGCGAGCAGCAGTCCGGTGAAGATCGGGCCCTGCCGGAACTCGAACGTGCCCGTGGCCTGCGAGAACACCTCCGAGCCCGTCAGGTCCGAGGGCAGCAGGTCTGGGGTGAACTGCGCCCGGCTGAACGGCAGGCCCAGCGCCTGCGCGAACGACCGTGCCGTCAGAGTCTTCCCCAGGCCGGGCAGGTCCTCGATGAGGACGTGGCCGCCGGCGAGGATCCCGGTGAGGACCTGCTCGAGGGCGCGGCGCTTGCCGACGACGGCGCGCTCCAGTTCATCGAGGATGCGGGTCGCGAGGCGGGACGCGTCGGCGACCGGCAGGGGCTGGACGGGGGAGTGCTGGGTCATCGGTGGCTCCTGGCGGGGCTGGTCGGGTCCGCTGGCCGCGGCGGTGCGGCCAGCAGCTGGTCGGTGAGGGCGTTCGCGTCGTCTACGAGCGCCTCGAGGTCGGGCGCGCCGCGGGAAGCGGCGGAGGCGAGTGCGGGTGGGATCTCCAGGCGGCGGCCGACGGATTCCGCCTGCGCCTCGGCGCCGGCCACGAGCGAGGACGCCATGTCGTGCAGGGCCCGCGTGTTGTAGGACGACCCGGTGAGGCCGCCGGAGAACAGTTCGTTGATGCGGCGCACGCGCGGGTCGTACCCGTCGGGGCGCAGCTCGTCCACCTCCGGGTGGCGGATGGGGAACAGGGTGAGGTGGGCGCGGCGGATGCCCTGCCGCAGCCAGAGAGCGAGGACCGCGCACGCCACCGCCGCCACCACCAGGAACAGCATGTTGATGCGCAGGTTCGCCGCTGCAGCGAGCGCAGCGGTGCCGAGCGCCGCGAGGACGGCGATGGTCAGGGCGATGAGGAGCCAGCGGGCGGCGGTGCGGGTCATCGGGCACCGCCTCGGCTGCTGGGGGAGACGGCGGGGGCGGAGTCGAGGTCCGCGAGCAGGGAGTCGAGCAGCTGCACCGCCCGGGCACGGTGCACCTCCCCGAGGGGGTGCGGGGAGAACATCGCCTGGCGGAACAGGTCGGCGAATTCGTCCACGTCCGACGCGTTCAGCGGCAGGTGCCGCAGGGCCCGCCGCATGTGGTCGGAGGGTGTGTCGGAGGCGAGACGGCGGTGCCCGTGGTCCTCCGCGGCGCGCTCCAGCTCCCGCCACGCCGCGATGATCGCCTCAGCGGCTGTGCCCTCCGCCACCAGGCGGGAGCGGGCGCGGGACAGGGTGGCGGCCGCGTCGTCCTGGCTGATCAGGCTGGTGGTGTCGATCGCGCCGGCGTCCGGCCGGACCGCGCGGGCGCTGCGGACCGCCCGGCGCACCAGGGCCACGACCAGCCACAGCAGAGCGAGCGCCGCCGCGACGATCACAGCCCACAGCAGCACCGTGAGCACCTGGTCGAGAACGGATCGCAGCGGTTCGATCTCATCCTGGTACCACTCCGGCTCCCCCTCCTGCAGCGGTGGGGGCGGCGGCGGGTTGTCGGCGAAGACGGGGCGCTGCGCGACCATGCCGTCCGGCAGCACCGCGATCGGCGACATGCGGGCGTGCAGGGACGCCGCGATCAGTGCGACGAGGCCGGCCGCCCACAGCAGCGGGGCGATGCGGATGCGGCGACCGCCCATCACGGCACATCCCGATGAGGGTGGGCGATGATGACGGACTGCTTCCCGGCGACCCGCGTGAGGATCACGGTCGCGGACTCGTCGCCGAAGCGCGCCGGCTTCAGACGGCGGCGCAGCTCCTCCGGCTCCACGGCCGTTCCGCGCTTCTTGAACTCCACCGTGCCGATCCTATGAGAGCGCAGGTGGGCCTGCAGGGCTTTCATCGAAAAATCGAAGACGTCCTCGACCGCGTACCCCTGCGCGAACGGCGAATCCACCCGCGCATCCGCCGTCAGGTAGGCGATGGACTCATCGATCAGGTCCGCATCGAGCCGGCGGGCGAGGGTACCGATCAGACCGGCCCGGATCACGGCGCCGTCCGGCTCGTACAGGTGGTCGCGGACCCCGTCGGCGGAGAGGTCGGGGTCGTCCGCGGCGTGGGGGCTGTCGGGGGAGGGGCCGACGGAGTCCGGATCGAGCCGGTGCACCTGGGACCCGTCGGCCCCCGTGAACAGCAGGGCGGAGCGGGCCACGCCCTCACGGGCGAGCGGCCCCAGATGCAGCACCGCCTCCAGCACCTGGCCCCGCCAGGAGATCCACTGTGTTTCGGAGCCCGTCGGCAGGTGGGCGTGGTCGATCGCGGGCGCCAGCTTCGCCGCGGTCGCGGGGGTGCGGCGAGCGAAGTCGAGGATGGTGGACAGCGGCGGAAGCGCCTGCTCCGGATCGTGGAGGCGGGCGCGGCCGGCCCGGCGCGCCGGGTCGAACCAGAGGCCCTGCACCCGCGCGGGGTCGAACGCCGTCAGGTCGCCCAGTTCGATGCGGGCGGTGGGGAACAGGCGCAGGTTCGCGGTAGCGACCGCGGCGGTCTCCTCGTCCTTCTCCACGCCGATCACCTCGAGCCCGAGGCCGGCCTTCGCGAGGGTGTCCCCGCCGATGCCGCAGCCGAGGTCCGCGACGCTGTCGATGCCGGCGTCGCGGAACCTCTGCGCGTGGTGGGCTGCGATCGGCAGGCGGGTGGCCTGCTCCAGGCCGTCCGGGGTGAACAGCATCTGGTCCGCGAACTCGCCGAACTTCTCGTGCGCCTTCGCCCGCAGACGCGACTGCGTCATCACCGCGGCCACCGTCTCCGCGCTGTGTCCGTCCCGCCGCAGCGCCTCGCCGAGCTGCAGGACGCGGGACTCGTCGTAGGCGGGCAGGGAGTTCAGCAGGGCGAACCCCTCGGGCGTGAGGACGGGGGCGAGAGCGGACATACCCGCAGTCTAGCGGCGCCTCACTTCAGCGAACCGGCGCTCAGACCGCCCACGATGCGGCGCTGGAACACCAGCACCATCACGATCAGCGGCACCGTCACGATCAGACCCGCCGCCATCTTCGTGCCGTACGGGGTGTCGAACTGCGAGGAGCCGGTGAACTTCGAGATCGCCACGTTCGCGGTGGTCATCTCCGGGGAGTTCACCATCGTCAGGGCGATGAGGAACTCGTTCCACGCCGCGATGAACGTGATGATCGCGGTGGTGAACACGCCGGGGGCGCTCAGCGGCAGGATGACGCGGAAGAACGCTCCCATGCGGGTGGTGCCGTCCACCATCGCGGCCTGTTCCAGCTCCACCGGCAGTTGGCGGAAGAACGCGTTGAGGTTCCACACCGCCAGCGGCAGCGCGAAGCTCATCGTGGGCACGATCATCGCCTGGTACGTGTTGATCCAGTTGAACGGGAACCAGTCGAAACCGCCGGAGAACATCTTCAGCAGCGGCACCACGAGCGTGATCACGGGGAACATCGACGTGGCGACGATCGCGAACATCACCAGCACCTTGCCCCAGAACTCCAGACGCGCCAGTGCGTACGCACCGGCGATGCCGAGGATCAGCACGAGGATGGTGGTGCCGCCGGCGACCACCAGGGAGTTCAGCAGCGCCCGAATGAAGTTGTTCGACGGGTCGAACACGGCGCGGAAGTTCTCGAAGGAGACGGGGTTGGGGATGAGGTCGGTGGAGCGGCCCTGCGTGGGCAGGCGCAGCGCCGAGACGGTCATCCAGTAGAACGGCGCGAGGCAGTAGATGAGGATGAACGCGATTCCGAGGCCCACGATGATCTTCGCGCCGCGCTCGCCCTTGCGCTTCTCGGGTCGGGCGGGGGCGGCGGGGCGGCCGGAGGAGGCCGACGGGTTCTGCGCGGACGGGGTCGAAGCGGCGGTGCTCATGCCATGCTCCCTTCACTGGTGGTGACCAGGCGCTTCGGCTTCGAGCCCTTCGCGCGCTTCTTCTTCGTGCGGGTGGACGACTCGCCGAGGACATCGGCGCCGAGCAGCCTGATGAACAGGAACGCCACCAGGCAGATGTAGCAGAACAGCACCATCGAATACGCCGATGCCATGCCGTAGTCGGTCTTCGTGGCGGCGTCCTGCGCGAGCATCGACAGGGTCTGGCCGCTGCGGAGCTTGCCGAGCAGCACGTAGGGCAGGTCGAACATGCGCATCGCGTCCAGCAGGCGGAACAGGACCGCGACCACGAGGACGGGACGGATCAGCGGCAGGGTGATCGACCAGAAGGTGCGCCAGCGTCCGGCGCCGTCCACCTTCGCGGCCTCGTACACCTGCTCGTCGATGGTCTGCAGGCCCGCGAGGGTGAGCAGGCCGATGTAGGGCGCGGTCTTCCAGATGTCCGCGATGAGGACCGCGGCCTTCGCCTGCCAGCCCTCTGTGGTCCACAGGATCTGGTAGTTCAGCAGGCGGTTCGCGATGCCGTTCGCATCGAAGATCAGCTGCCACATGAGGGCGGACACCACGGTGGGGATGGCCCAGGGGATGAGAATGGAGGCGCGGATCAGGCCGGTGGCGCGCAGGGCGCGGGCCATGATCAGGGCCATCGCTACGCCGAGCACCGTCTCGATGCTGACGCCCACCACGGTGAACAGGGTGGTGTTCCAGAACGCGTTCCAGAAGCCGGCTCCGGCGCCGGAGGAGGTGAACGCGTCGGCGTAGTTCTGCAGGCCCACGAAGGTGTCGCCCTGCTGCAGCAGGCCGGTCTCGGGGTCCACGCCGTCGTCGGCGCGGAAGAACGACTGCCAGATCGACAGCACCAGCGGGAAGCCCACCACAACGGCGAGCAGGATCAGGGTGGGCAGGAGGAGCAGGTACGCCATTCTGCTCTCCGCCCCGAACAGACGGGACTTCACAGCCACATCGGGCCTTCTTTCATCGGGGGAGGGGCGAGGAGGGCGGGGTGCCGGCCGCTCTGCCGGCGTCCCCGCCCTCCGTCACGGTCAGGACTCGAGGGATTCGAGCTGCTTCTGCAGCTCGTCCATCGCGGCCTTCGCTTCCTTCTCACCGGAGAACACGGCGTAGCCGGCCTCCTGGATCGCCTGGGTGACATCCCCGTACTTCACGACCTGCGGGCGCGGCGTGCCGCCGTCGATCGCTTCCTTCAGGGTCGGGAAGAACGGGAACTTCTTCAGCACTTCCTCGTCCTCGTAGACCGCGGCCGACGCCGGGGCCTGAGCGGTCGCGATCGCCCACTCCTTCTGCTGCTCTTCGGCGGCCATGAAGGCGATGAAGTCCACCGCCGTGCCCTGGTTCTTGCCGAACGCGGAGATGGCGTAGTTGAGGCCGCCGAGGGTGGAGGATCCGGGCTTGTCGCCGACGCCGGGGATCGGGGCGACGTCGATCTTGCCGTTCACCGAGGAGGAGCCGTCCTCGTTCTGGGCGAGCTCCCACACGTACGGCCAGTTCTGCAGGAACGCGAGTTTGCCGTCCTGGAACGCCTGGCGGGACTCCTCCTCCTTGTAGGTGAGGGCCTCCTTCGGAATGTGCTTGGAGTCGAAGCCGTCGCGGACTGCCTGCACACCGGCGATCACGTCGGGGGTGTTGACGGTGGGCTTGCCCTGGTCGTCGAACAGGGCGCCGCCGGCGGACTTCGCCAGGCCGGTCAGCTGCACGGTCAGGCCCTCGTACTTGGAGTACTGGGAGCCGAAGCCGAGGGTGTCCTTGCCGTCGGGGGACCTCCTGATCTCGTCGATCAGCTGGTACATCTCCTCGAAGGACTTCGGCGCCTCTTCGGTGCCGGCGGCGGACAGGAGGTCCTTGCGGTAGAAGAGGAGCTCGGCGTTGGTGGTGAACGGGACGGCGTAGAGCTTCTTGAAGTACCTGCCGGTCTCCACGGTGGCGGGGATGAGCTCCTTCAGCGGGAACTTGTCCTCCGGCAGCTCCACCACCCACTGCTGGGCGGCGAACTCGGCGGTCCACACCACGTCGAGGCCGAGCACGGTGAAGGCATCGGACTTCGCCTGCGCGTTGTTGATGAACTGGGCGCGCTGCTCATCGGCGGACTCCGGCAGCTCCGAGAGGGTGACCTTCTCGTCGGGGTGCTGGGAGTTCCACTTCTCGAGGAACTCCTTCAGCTTGCCGGAGGTGTCCTTGCCGGTCGCGAAGGTGATGGGGCCGCGCTCGTCGAAATTGCCCTGGGCGGGCTCGGCGCCGCCGGAGGAGGACTTGTCGCCTCCGCAGGCAGCGAGACCGAGAGCTGCTGCGCCGGCAGTGCCAGCGGCGAGCACACCGCGGCGGGAAGGGGTGAAGCCAGATGACATTGGGGTTCCTCCTTGAATCCAGGCGCCGAACAGCGCCTCTGTGACCATACTGTAATACGTGTGATCTGCTGCATCCGGAGCCTTTCGCCCGCTGGATCAGGGCGCGAGCTTCACCAGCGCCTTCTGCAGTGCCTTCATCTCCGGCTCCACCTCGGCCTCGCCCGAGATGATGCGGTACGCCGACTCCTGGATCGCCTGCGTCACCTCTGCGTAGCGCACGGTCGGCGGACGCGAGACGCCTGCGTCGATGCCCTCCTTCAGTGCCGTCCAGAACGCGTACCTGTTGATCAGATCCTTGTCCTCGTACAGGGAGGTGAGGGTCGGTGCCTGCGCGGTCGCCATTGCGAACTCCTTCTGCGACTCCTCCTTCACCAGGTAGGAGATGAAGTCCGCGGCTGTGCCGTGATTGCCGGCGAACGCGGAGATCGACCAGTTGAGACCGCCGAGAGTGGAGGCGCCCTTCTTCCCGCCGATGCCCGGCAGCGGCACGAGGCCCACCTTTCCGGTGACCTTCGAGGATCCGTCCGTCTTGTTCACCAGTTCCCAGATGTACGGCCAGTTCTGCATGAACACCAGCCGGCCGTCCTGAAACGCCTGGCGGGACTCCTCCTCCTTGTAGGTGAGCGCCTCCTTCGGGATGACTCCGGAATCGAACGCCGACCGCAGCTCGGTCATGGCGCGGATCGCTTCGGGGGAGTCGGCGTGGGGTGTTCCCTCGTCGTCGAAGAGCACACCGCCGGCGGAGGCGATCAGGCCGGTGATCTGCACTGTCAGCCCCTCGTACTTCGCGAACTGGGAGCCGAACCCGAAGACTGACTCCTCCTTGCCGGTGATGGCCTCGGCGATCTCGAACATCTCCTCCACCGAGGTGGGGGCGCTGTCAGCACCTGCCTTCTCCAGCAGGTCCTTGCGGTAGAACAGCAGCTCCGCGTTCGATGCCCACGGCACGCCGTAGAGGCGGTCGAAGTAGGTGGCGGTGGTGACGGTGGACGGGACCATGTCGTCGAAGGGGAAGCGGTCCTTCGGCAGCTCCACCACCCACTTGTTGGCGGCGAACTCCGCCATCCACACCACGTCCATGCCGAGGACCGTGTACGCGTCGGACTTCGAGCGAGCGTTGTTGACGAGCTGCACACGCTGCTCGTCGGCGCTTTCGGACAGTTCCAGGAATGTCACCTCTTCGTCCGGGTGCTCCTTGTTCCACGCCTCCACCTGGCTGCGCAGATGCCCGGTGGTGTCCTTTCCCTTCGCGAGGGTGATGGGGCCCCGCTCGCTGAAGTCCGCCTTCGCGGGCTCGCCCGGATCGGAGCCATCGCCGGAGCCTTTGGAACCGCAGGCGGCGACGGCACCGGCGGCGAGGGCGGCAGCGGTGCTCGCCATCATGGTGCGGCGACTGGGGGAGGTCCAGGTGCTCATCGGAGCGTCCTCTCATCGGAGCCGGATGTGGTGCGCATCACTGTAGCCCACCCGGATACAGTGGCCCCATGCCCATCCACTCGTCCCTCGGCCCCGTGCAGTGGCGCGCCGTCGTCCAGCAGGTCGCGCAGCTGCCCGATGCGCGCACCCGAACCCTCCCCACCGTCGAGGCCGGCGGGCTGGTCCTCGCCGCACCCCTGCTCGCCGCCCGGCCTGCGCCCCAGTTCCCGCAGAGCGCGATGGACGGCTTCGCGATCCGCAGCATCGACGCCCCGCACCGCACCTACCGCGTCATCGGCGACATCCCCGCCGGCGTCACTGGCGACATTCTCACCGCCGACGGGGACCGACTCGACCTGGACCACTCCACGCTCGATGAGCAACCGTCGGCCCTGAGGATCATGACCGGCGCCCGCGTCCCCGACGGCTTCGACATCGTCGTCCCCGTCGAGCACACCGACGCTGAGCAGACCGGTGACGCACCCGCCTCCATCACCATCCACCCCGACGCCGCCGCCGAACCGGCCACCTTCACCCCGGGCCGGCACATCCGCGACATCGGAGAGGAGATCCCGCTCGGCGCCGAACTCGCCGAGGCCGGGCGCCGCCTCACCCCCACCCTGATCGCGGTCGCGCTCGCCGCCGGCACCAGCGAGGTCACGGTCGAGCAGCCGCGCCGCGTCGCGATCATCATGACCGGAGACGAACTGGTCTCCGCGCACTCCGCGGACGCGGGTGACAGCGGTGAGGTCCTGGAGTCGAACGGGCCGGCGCTCGCGGCGTCCCTGCGGCACTTCGGTGTCCGTTCGAGCGTGGAGCACATCAGCGATGAGCCGGCCGCCCTGATCGCCGCCGTGGCCCGCCGCGCCGCGGACAGCGACCTCATCATCACCACCGGCGGCGTCGGCTCCGGCGCGTACGACGTCGTCAAGGCCGCGTTCGCCGCCGGCTCGGACTCCCCAGCGGCGGGTGCGTCCCGATTCGAGCACCTGGCGATGCGCCCCGGCGGACCGCAGGGCGTCGGCACGTACCAGGGGGTGCCGATGGTGCACCTGCCGGGCACACCCGTCGGCGCGATCGTCGGGTTCCACCTGTTCATCCGGCCCCTGTTCGAAACGGTCCCCTCGGACATCATGGTCCCCGCCGAACAAGCGGAGGAGGCGAACACCGGGCACGGGCCGCGCACGCCCCGTCGCCGCGGCGCGGAGGTGAAGCCCGCCGTGATGGAGCACCGCGAGGGCGCCGTTGTGGTCCGGGAGGTTCCCGGCCGGCGCCTGCTGCCGTACGCCACCGCTGATGCGATGATGGTGACCGGTCTGCAGGGCACCGACGAGGTCCTCGTGATTCCCCTGCTGACCGGGGAATGACGGATCCGGAGGGAAGAACTATGGCTCGACGCGACGACCCCGCCACGATGGCGGAGCTGCAGGCGTTCATCGACTCGCTCACGGCGGAGGTGGACGGCATGCCGGCGATCGACGACGACGCCCGGGACCGCATCCTCGGCGTCACCGGTGTCACCGCGCACGGCATTGTGCGCCCCGCCGGACCGATCGCGTCGCTGCTGATCGGCTACCTCGTGGGCACCGGCCGCGCCGCCTCCTGGCAGGACGCCGCGGACACGGTCCGCGCCGCAGTCCGCGCCCGCATGGACGAGCACCCCGCTGATGACCGCTGAGCCGAGCGGAACCACTGACCGGCCGCTGGAGACGCTGCGGGCGCGCTCCAGCCTGTGGATCGGCGTGGTTGCGCTGGCGCTGGTGATCATCCTCGTGGGCAACGCCGTCCTCACGGTGGGGGCGGCCGACGGGCTCCGACGCTTCGGCCCGGTGATGCTGCTGATCGCGGCGCTGCTGGTGGTGGTGATGATCCTGCCGGGCGTGCGTGTGTTCACCGACCGCATGGAGGTGCGGAACATTCTGCACACCTACCGGATCCCGTACAGCGCGGTGGATCGGGTGCGGATCGGGTCGATGCTGAAGATCGATGCGGTGGATGCCCGCGGCGAGAACCGGACGGTGACGGCGTGGAGCGCCCCGGCGATCCGGAAGCAGGGCCTGCTGGACGCCTTCTCGCGGACGTCCTCGAAGAAGCCGCCGACCGCGCCGATGGGGCAGACGTCCAGTGCGCAGCTGCTGGCGGAGCAGAAGGCGTCGGCGGCGTGGCCGCTGAAGGAGCGGGTGGACGGCTACCAGGACCATCATCTGGTGGACGGTGAGCTGACCGGGGCGATGCAGGTGCGGCTGAACGGCATCAGCATTGCGGTGCTGGCGGCCTCCGTCGGCCTGATCGCCCTGCAGGCGCTGGTGTAGATCGGCCTGCAGGCGCTGGTGCAGCGAGAAGCGGCCCCGCATCCGTGATGGATGCGGGGCCGCTCTGATCGTCAGCGCGTCAGCTGGAGACGGGCATCAGGCCTTGAAGCCGACCTTGGTCCAGTCGGTGGATTCGAACTGCGCGGCACCGATGTTGACCAGGCCCTTCTTCACACCGACCACGATCGGGGTGGCGTAGAACGGGAGCACCGCGTAGCCTTCGGCGAGCTTCTTGGAGAACTCGTTGGAGGCGTCGATGCGCTTCTGCGGGTCGAGCTCGGTCTGGACCTTCTTCGCGATGTCCTTCAGAGCCGGATCCTCGTAGCCGGAGTAGTTCTGTGCCGAGCCGGGGAGGAACAGGTTGATGCCGCCGAGCTGCGGCAGGTAGCTGCCCACCCACGAGAACGTCACAGCGGAGAAGGAGCCCTTGAGGATGTACTCGGAGAAGTACGCGTCCGGCGGCACGGTCTTCAGCTTGACCTCGAAGCCGATCGCGTTGAGGTCCTTCATCACCTGCGAGGCGCGGTCCGAGTTGGACTTCGTCTCGGCCGGGATCACGATCTCGAAGGCCAGCTTCTTGCCGTCCTTCTCGTAGACCTTGCCGTTCTTCTTGTAGCCGGCGTCCTGGAGCACCTTCTCCGCAGCAGCGGCATCAGGGGCGTCGAGGGATCCGCCGAAGGAGTCCTCGTAGCCCTCCTGGCCCGGCATGAAGATGTAGTTGTTCGCCAGGACCACCGGGGCGTCCAGCGGACCGACCACGGCGCGGCCGACGGCGTCGCGGTTGACCGCCTTGAAGATCGCCTCGCGCACCTTGATGTCACCCAGCGCACCCTCGGCGGATTTGGTGTTGATGGTCAGGTGGGTCCAGGTCAGACCGTTGGACTTCTGGATGTCGGCGTCCTTGCGGCCCTTGGCCTGGCCGTAGGTGTCGCCGTCAGCGATGTCGATCATGTCGATCTCGCCGTTGGCGAACGCCTGCGGGGCGTTCTGCTGGGTCACAACGCGGAAGATGATCTTGTCGAGCTTCGCCTTCTCGCCCCACCACTTGTCGTTGCGCTCAAGGGTGACCACGCCGCCGTTCTTGTCGAGGTTTGCGATCTTGAACGGTCCCTTGCCCGGCATGGGCTCGCTGATGTGGCCCTCGTTCCACTTCTTCGGGTCCTTGGCGACCTCTTCCTGCATGCCCGGGTAGAGGAAGGCCATCCAGTCGGGGAAGGAGCTCTCGAACTCCACCTCCATCTCGAAGTCACCCTTCGGACGGACCTCTTTGATGAGCTCCCAGCCCTGGGTGGAGGTGACGGTGTAGGCCTCGTCCTTGCCGGACATCGCCTTCGCGTACGCCGCGTAGTCCTTGGTGGTGACGGGCTTGCCGTCGTCCCACTTTGCGTCCTTGTTGTACTTCACCGTGACGATCTGCGGGTCCTCGCTGGTGATCTCGGCGGATTCGATGTACTCGGGACGGAACTCCAGCTTGCCGTCCTCGAGGACTGCGATGCCGTTGTTGTCGCCCAGCGGCCCCATGATCGTGGTCAGCGAGACCTCGTTGCCGTCCGGGTGGGAATTGTTCCAGTTCGCGGGGATCTGGGAGATCGCCATGCTGAGGGAGCCGCCGTCCTTGACGTCGGCGTACTCGACTTTCTCCCACGCGGTGGAGGGCAGCTCGGCCTGCTCCTTGGCCTTCTTCTCGTTGTCCTTCTTCGCTTCCTCAGCCTGCTGCTCGGAGGTCTTCTGCGAGCAGCCCGCAACGGCTGCGGCCACGCCGGTGACAGCGGTTCCCTGGAGGAACAGACGACGGTTCGTCGAAATCTTCATGGTGTTCTCTCTTCCTTAGAACGTCACTGGGCACCAGTGACGAGATTGGATGTGTCCACGTTGTCGAGACGTGAGATCTCATCGGCGTAGTGGCACGCCACTCGCGATGCGCCGTGGGGGACCCCGGCGGGGTCGTCCGTCCGGCACCGGGACTGCTGCTCGTCGCTGAGCAGCGGTCGAAGGGGGCACCGGGATGCGAAGTTGCAGCCGGTGATCGTCTCCGTGGGGCTCGGCAGGTCCCCTTGGAGAAGAATGCGCTGACGCGACCGCTCCGTTGCCGGGTCGGGGACCGGCACGGCCGACATCAGGGCCCGCGTATACGGGTGCTTGGGGTGCTCGAACACGTCCTTCACCGGACCGTATTCGACGATGCGGCCCAGGTACATCACCGCGATGTAGTCCGAGATCTCCCGGACGATCGCGAGGTCATGGGCCACGAACAGGTAGCTGAGGCCGAGCTCGTCGCGCAGGTCCTCCAGCAGGTTGATGACACCGGCCTGGACGGACACGTCCAGAGCGGACACGGGTTCGTCCAGCACGAGCAGCTTCGGCTCGGTGATCAGAGCACGGGCGATGCCGATGCGCTGACGCTGACCACCGGAGAACTCGTGCGGGTAGCGGTCCGCCATCGAGGCGTACAGGCCCACGCGCTCCAGCAGTTCGCGCACCTTGCGGTGGCGCTCAGCCTTCGGCACGCCCTGCACGGTCAGCGGCTCGGCGATCAGTTCGCCGACCGGCATGCGCGGGTCCAGCGCCGCCATCGGGTCCTGGAACACGATCTGGACGTCCCGGCGCATCGCCAGACGCTGCTTCGCGGTGAGCGTGGCGACGTCCGTGCCGTCGACCACGAGGCGGCCGGCCTGCGGCTTCACCAGCTCCATGATCTCCAGGGCGGTGGTGGACTTGCCGGAACCGGACTCTCCCACGAGGCCGAGGGTCTGGCCGGGGCGGATCTCGAAGTCCACGCCGTCCACGGCCTTCACAGCGCCGACCTGGCGACGGAACACCGAGCCCTTCATCAGCGGGAAGTGGCGCACGAGGCCTTCGGCCTCCACGATCGGGGCGAGGGCATCGGAGTCCCCGATCGCGTGGGGCACGTACTCGGGGCGCGGGAAGATGTCGGCACTCGTGAGGGTGCCGGCGGCGATCTCGCCGGCGCGGTGGCAGGCGGCGGTGCGGCCGGGCACGTCCTCGAAGCCGAGCAGTTCGGGCTCCTCCTGGTGGCAGATGTCGATCGCGGCCGGACAGCGATCAGCGAAGGGGCAGCCCTTCGGCAGCGCGGCCGGGCTCGGCGGGCGGCCTTCGAGGGGAACGAGGCGGTCCTTGCCGGCGGTCAGCATGTTCGGCACGGAGCGCAGCAGCCCCATCGTGTACGGCATGCGCGGCTGGGCGAAGACCTCGTCCACATCGCCCTTCTCCACGAGCTTGCCGGCGTACATGACGGCCACGCGGTCCACGTTGCCGGCGACCACGCCGAGGTCGTGGGTGATGAGGACGACGGCAGCGTCGGTCACCTCCTTCGCCTTCTGCAGCACCTCGAGGATCTGCGCCTGGATGGTGACGTCCAGAGCGGTGGTGGGCTCATCGGCGATGATCAGCTGCGGGTCGTTCGCCATGGCGATGGCGATCATGGCGCGCTGACGCATGCCGCCGGAGAACTCGTGAGGAAACGCCTTGACGCGGCGCTCCGCGCCGGGGATGCCGACGATCTTCAGCAGTTCGACCGCGCGCTTGTGCAGCGCATCGGCGGAGACGTTCTTGTTGTGGAGCGTCAGCGCCTCTTCGATCTGCTGACCGATGGTGTACACCGGCGTCAGAGCCGACAGCGGGTCCTGGAAGATCATCGAGATCTCGCGGCCGCGCAGGTCGGAGAGCTCGCGATCGCTCTTGTGGAGCAGCGATTCACCGCGGTAGGTGATGCTGCCCTCGATCTGGGCGCTGGAGGGCAGCAGGCCCATCACTGCCATCGAGGAGACGGACTTACCCGACCCGGACTCGCCCACGATGCCGAGGAACTCGCCCTCGTGGACTTCGTAGTTGACGCCGCGGACGGCGCGGACGAGCCCGTTCTGGTTGGGGAAGGAGACCGACAGGTCTTGAACGCGGAGCAGGGGCTCAGGCACGGTTCACCTCACTGGTGGGGTCGATGGCGTCGCGCAGCGCATCGCCGACGAGGTTCACGGCGGTCAGCAGGGCGACGAGGAAAGCGGCGGGGAACAGGAACAGCCACGGGCGCGTGATGGCCGCGTTCTGGCCCTGGGCGATGAGCACGCCGAGGGAGATGTCAGGCGGCTGGATGCCGAGGCCGAAGAAGGACAGGGCGGTCTCGGAGAGGACGGCGCCGCTGACGCCGATGGCGGCGTCCACGATCAGCAGCGAAGCCACGTTCGGGATGATGTGGCGGTGCAGGATGGTGAACGTGCCCACGCCCATGTAGCGCGCGGCCTTGACGTACTCGCGGTCCTTCAGCGACTTGGTCTGGTTCTTCACGATCTGCGCCATGATCATCCAGCCGAACGCGCCGATCGCGACCACGAGGATCAGCCAGGACTGCGAGGCGAGCATCGGCGAGACGATCATCAGGACGTAGAACACCGGCAGCACGAGCAGCAGGTTCACGAGCCAGTTCATCAGCATCTCAACCCAGCCGCCGAGGTAGCCGGCGAGCGAGCCGAAGAACGCGGCGATGAGGGTGGCCAGCGGGGCCGCGAGGAAGCCGATCAGCAGGGACTTGCGCAGGGCGTGCACGAGCGAGACGTACAGGTCCACGCCGATCGAATCGGTGCCGAACCAGTGCTGGCTGGAGGGCGGGGAGTTGAAGTTGTAGATGTCCTGCTCATTGAGCTCGTACACGTTGATCATGCCGCCGAACGCAGCGAACAGGGCGATGCCGGCGATCACGACGCCGCCGATCCAGAAGTTCGGCTTGCGCTTGAGGCGGCGCCAGACCAGCTGCGAGCGGGAGATCGGGCGCTCGCGCTTCTTGTCGGTCGCCTCATCCGAGAGGGGTGCGGTGGGCTCCAGGTCCTGGGGGAGGTCCGGGGCGGTGTCTGCAGGAGGTGCGGGGTTGTTCGTTGACATGGGTCAGACCCTCACTCTCGGGTCGAGCGCTGCGTAGAGGATCTCCGACAGCATGGAAGAGAACAGGATGATGACGGCGGTGAAGCACACGTTGCCGGTGAGGGCGTTGACGTCGGAGACCTGCACCGCGTTGATGCCGTACTGGCCCATGCCGGCCCAGGAGAAGATGATCTCCAGGAACGCCGAGCCGGCCACCAGGGTGCCGAAGGCGTAGGCGAAGTAGGTGGACATCGGGATCAGTGCCACGCGCACGCCGTGCTTGATGAGGGCGTGGTTGCGGGTGGCGCCCTTCGCACGCGCGGTGCGGATGAAGTCCGAGCCGAGGACGTCGAGCATGACCGAGCGCATGTAGCGGGAGTAGCCGGCGGCGGAGAACAGGATCAGCACGATGGTCGGCAGGATCATGTGGTTCAACCGGTCCAGCAGCTTCGGCAGTCCGTCCTCGACCCCGGGCGTGTAGGCGCCGGTGAAGCGGATCAGCTGGAAGCCGAGGGAGTTGTTCAGCCAGGTGGTGAGCACCATCAGCAGCAGACCGAGCACGAAGGTCGGGGTGGAGATCAGCACGAACGAGGCGTAGGAGACGATCTGATCGCTCGCCTTGTACTGGCGGACCGCGCCCCACACGCCGAGGGTGACGCCGAGGATCGCCCCGATGAGGACACCGGCGAACAGCAGCTGCAGGGAGACGCCGGCGCGCAGGCCGAGCTGATGCATGACCCAGTCGCCGTTGAGGTCCTCGTTGAGCTTCTGGATCCACGGCTTGGTGAACACGTCGGTGATCCACCGCCAGGTGCGCTCCAGCACGGGGGTCTTGTCGTTCATGTTGACGCGGTCGAGGATCGCGTCCACCGATGCTTCGGGGATCGGCTCGCTGGACGTCAGGTACTTCCGCCGAGGGAAGAAGAACGACGAGGCCGCGATGTACGCGAAGAGGGTCGCAATCACCGTGAGGATCAGGTAATTGACGAGCCTCCTGAGGAGGTATTTGATCACGGAAGGTCTCCGATTCGGACAGTAGGGGACGTCTTCGATGCCGCCGGGAGGGGCTGGGCTATGCAGGACATGCATGCTCCTCTCGGGTCAGCGTCCGCTGGGTCAGCGGGCGCTCGGCGTCGGATCCGGCCGGCCATGGTGCGTGGGGTGCGCCGGTGGCGGCGAAGGTGAGTTGACCTGCTCTTTCATCGCTGAAAGACGGGGACTGTGGGCCAGCTCTCGATGAACCTTACCTCATGTGAGAGGGGGCACTCGTTGCCTAGATCACGGGCGTTACCGACTTGTTATATTTGCCCGTTCGTCATCCGGTGGCAGGATGATGAATATGAATGCAGACCCCGCTCCTCGCCGACCCGAACCCCTCAGTGCCCAGGAGGCGCGGCGCTACTCCCGCCACCTCCTGCTGCCCGAGTTCGGTGAGCCCGGACAGAGCCGGCTCCTCGGGGCGCGGGTCGCGGTGGTGGGTGCCGGAGGGCTCGGATCTCCGATCCTGCAGTACCTCGCGGCCGCCGGGGTCGGCCGGATCACGGTGTTCGACCCGGACGTGGTGGACGAGTCCAACCTGCAGCGGCAGATCCTCCACACCGAACAATCGGTCGGGCGCCCGAAGGTGGAATCGGCAGTGCGCGCGGTTTCTGCCCTGAACTCCGCGGTGGAGATCACGGCCGTGCCGGACTCCCTGCGCGCGGACACCGTCCTCGACCAACTCGCCGGCCATCACCTGGTGCTCGACGGCACCGACAACTTCCCCACCCGCTACCTCGTCTCCGACGCCTGCGAGATCCTCAACCTCCCCCTCGTATGGGGGTCGATCCTGGGGTTCCACGGACAGCTGTCGGTGTTCTATAGCGATTCAGGTCGCGGCATAACCTACCGCGATATGCACCCGAATCCTCCGAAACCGGGAGAGATCCCCTCCTGCTCCGAAGCGGGGGTCATCGGCACCGTGGTCGGCGTGATCGGCACGTCCATGGCGATGGAAGCGGTCAAGGTCCTCAGCGGCGTGGGTGAGCCGCTGCTCGGGCGCGTCGGCATCTTCGATGCGCTGCGCGGCGAATGGGACTACCTGCCGCTGCGCCGCACCCCGGGCCGCGAGGCCGTCACCGAGGTCGAGGACCTGGCCCTCACCTGCGGCTTCGCCCCCGTGGAGCGCGGCACCACGACCGCACCGAACTTCACCGAACCGACCACCAAGGAGGCCGACGGAACCATGCACGCAGAGATCCTCACCCCTCAGGAGGCCCTGGCCGCAGCGGCGGCGGGGGAGCGCACTCTCATCGACATCCGCGAGGCGGATGAGGTCGCCGGCGGGATGCTGCCCGGCGCGATCCACATTCCGATGGGACGACTGCTGGGGTTCGCGCGCACAGGCGAGGGGGCACCCGTCGGCCCCTTCTCGGATCCGCGGGAGCTCAGCGGCGCGATCATCCACTGCCAGGCCGGCGGCCGCAGCGCGAAGACGCAGGCGCAGCTCGCCCAGCTCGGCATCGAGGTTGCGGACATGGCCGGCGGCTACGCGGCCGGCGCCAGCTGATCAGCCGCCGGCGAACGGGGGCAGAACGTCCACCCGGTCACCGGCGCTCAGCGCCGCCGACTCATCCGAGCAGGCGGCGGAGTTCAGCAGAAAGCTGCTGCGCGACAGAACCGTGCGCGCATCCTCGCTCGCATCCGAGCGCAGCGCCGCCAGCAGAGCACCGAACGTGTCGGCCTGCACGGTGCGCTGCTGCGCGCCGAAGGCGTGGGCGGCGCCGGCGAAGAAGCGGACATCGACCGACGGATTCTCAGACATTCTCATCCTCCGATTGCGGACATGGGGCGGTCGGGCTGCACGAAGTCGGGCCGGTTCATTCCGTGACCGGCCTGCTTGCCCCACTGGGCGGCCCGCCACCGGTCAGCGATGTCCTCATCGCTGCCGCCGCCGCGCATGAGATCCAGCAGGTCCGTCTCCTCATGGGAGAACAGGCAGGTGCGCACCCGGCCCTCGGCCGTGAGCCGCGTGCGGGTGCAGGCGGCGCAGAACGGCTGCGTGACCGAGGCGATCACACCGACGGTGCCGAGCACCTCGGAGTCCGGGCCCGCCTCGCGCAGGCGCACCTGGAAGGTCTCCGCGGGGGCGCTGCCGCGCGGTTCAGCAGTCGGGGTCAGCAGGAAGCGGCCTGAGAGGATCGCGTGCACATCGGCCGCAGTGATCATGGACGTGCGGTTCCAGGCCTTGCCGCCGTCGATCGGCATGTACTCGATGATCCGCAGTTCGAAGCCGCGGTCCAGGCACCACTGCAGCAGGTCCGGCGCTTCATGGTCGTTCACACCGGGCTGCAGGACGGCGTTCACCTTGATCGGGTCCAGGCCCGCAGCCTGCGCGCCCTCCAGCCCCGCCAGGACGCGGTGCAGCAGGGGGCGGCGGCTCATCGCCTCGAACGTCTCGGAGACCACGGAGTCCAGGGACACGTTGATGCGGTCCAGGCCCGCATCCACCAGCTCCTGGGCGCGGATGTCCAGACCGATGGCGTTGGTGGTCAGCGCAATGTTGGGGCGCGGCTCGAGCGCGGCGACCCCCGCGATGATCTCCGCGA
The DNA here is from genome assembly GCF_022347125.1 of Helcobacillus sp. ACRRO. NCBI lineage: Bacteria > Bacillati > Actinomycetota > Actinomycetes > Micrococcales > Dermabacteraceae > Helcobacillus > Helcobacillus sp. ACRRO. Next base: position 90,667 of record NZ_JAKRNG010000001.1, on the reverse strand, counting down.
GATCGGGGCGGGTGAGCGGCTCTCCGCCGGTGAAGCGCACCTGGTCCACGCCGAGGTGCTCCACGCCGATGCGGACGAGTCGCACGATCTCATCCACGCTCATCAGCTGGTTCTTCTTCAGGAACTCCATGCCCATCTCCGGCATGCAGTAGGTGCAGCGGAGATTGCAGAAGTCGGTGAGGGAGACCCGGAGGTCGTTCGCGGTGCGGCCGAATCGGTCGATGAGCCCCGGGACGTTCGGGCGGCCATCAGTGGAGAGGTCCGTGGTGGTCGGATCCACCGATCGCGGCCTCGGCATGCCGAGGGAGACTGCCATCAGCGCATTCACCTCTTCTCGATCGGCTCGGAGCGCGTCGGGCCCCGAGGTCCCACCAGCCTACTGGTGGTCCGCGATAACCTGAAGGGACGGTCATCCCGGCTCACACCACGAGGAGGTCACGATGTCCGCCCCCACTCGGATCGATGAGCATCAGCAGGCGGTGCGCGACCTCATCGCCCGCATCGCCCCGCGCGATCTGGCCCCGGTGGAGACGGTCAACCTCCTGGATGCGACCGGTCGCCGCCTCGCCGCCGATGTGCGTTCACCCATCGCGATCCCCGCGCGGGACAACTCCGCCATGGACGGCTTCGCGATCTCCACCGACAGCACCCGCTCCACGGCCGACGGCGACCGGATCACCCTTAAGCTCGGCCCGATCATTGCCGCCGGCCATGACCCCGGAGTGCTCGAACCCCACACGGCGCGCGCCATCATGACCGGCGCCGCGACCCCCGAGGGGTGCGACGCGATCGTCCCCGTGGAGGAGACGGACCTCGGCCGATTCGCGCAGATCGCCGCACTCCGCCCCGAGGACACGGGAGCCGACGGAGGCCTCAACGACCACCGCACCGGCGACGCCAGCGGCATCGGCGCCGAGGCCATCACGATCACCCTCGGCCCGCAGCACCGAGAGGTCGGCCGCTTCATCCGCCGCGCCGGCTCCGACACGGAAGCGGGGGATGTCGCCGCCCGTGCCGGCACGGTGCTGACGCCGCGGCTCATCGGACACCTGGCCTCCGTCGGCCTGCAGAGCGTGGAGGTGACCGAGCGCCTGCGCGCCGTTGTCGTCTCCACCGGCGCCGAACTGGGGGAGGGCGCCGGGCAGGTGCGCGACGCCAACGGCCCCGCCCTCGTCACGGCACTGCGCGAGATGGGGGTGGACGCTGTCCGCTGCGTGCGCGTGGGCGACGACCCGCGCGCCCTGATCGACACCGTCACCATGGCGCTGCGGGAGACCGGCGCGCAGCTGATCGTCTCCTCCGGCGGCGTCAGCGCCGGCGCTGTGGAGCCGATCCGGCAGGCCGCCCGATTGGAGGGCTCCCCGCTGCGGCTGGCGTTCCACACCGTCGCCATGCAGCCCGGCGGCCCGCAGGGGCTCGGCGTGTTCACCCGCTCCAGCGGGGAGGAGGTCGCGTGGATCGCACTGCCCGGCAACCCCGTCTCCGCGCTGGTCAGCCTGGAGATGTTCGTGCGTCAGGCCGTCGGCGCGTCCGCCCGGCCGCGTGTGCGTTTGGAGGTGCGCACCCAGACCGGAGAGGATGAGGCCTCCCCGCCGGGACGCACCCAGATCCGCCGCGGCCGCATCCAGACCGATTCGACCGTCCGGCTCGTCGGCGGGCCCGGATCCCACCTGCTGGGCGCCCTCGCCCTCGCCGATGCCCTGGTGATCATCCCAGCGGACACGACCACGATCCACGACCGCGACTCCTTCGAGGTGATGGTGCTGACATGACCAGCGACAACAGTGACACCCGAGCAGCCGGCGACCCCGCCGCGGGCGCCGGCGGCCTCTCGCACGTGCGGGCCGACGGATCCAGCCACATGGTCGACGTCACCGACAAGTCCGTCACCACCCGCGAAGCGACCGCTGAAGCCACTCTCGTCACCCGCGCCGACGTCATCGAGAAGATCATGACCGGTGACCTCCCGAAGGGGGAGGCGCTGAGCGTGGCCCGCGTTGCGGGGATCATGGCGGCGAAGCGGACCAGTGAGCTCGTGCCCCTGTGCCACCCGCTGCCGATCACGAAGGTCAGCGTGGACTTCGCGCCCACCGGCACGGACGCGATCACCGTCACCGCGCAGGTGCGCACCACCGGCCGCACCGGGGTCGAGATGGAGGCGCTGACCGCCGCCAGCATCGCCGCCGTCACCCTGTTCGACATGATCAAAGCCGTGGACCACCTCGCCGTGATCCAGCAGACCCGCGTCCTCGCCAAATCCGGCGGCAAGAGCGGCGACTGGTCCCGCACCCCCGAGAACGAGGAGACCCCCCGACCATGACCGACCACCCCTTCACCGCGCAGGTCATCATCGCCTCCACCCGCGCCGCCGACGGCACCTACGAGGACCGCACCGGCCCCATCCTCACCGACTGGCTCACCGCCCTCGGCTGGACGGTGCCCGAGCGCGTCATCGTGCCCGACGGCCCCGAGGTCGGCGAGCAGATCGGCCGCGCCCTGCAGGCCGGCGCCGACGTCATCATCACCTCCGGCGGCACCGGCATCAGCCCCAGCGACGTCACCCCGGAGCAGACCGCCCCCTACCTGGAGCGGCAGCTGCCCGGCATCCCCGAAGCGATCCGCCACCGCGGCCTGGATAACACGCCGCTCGCTGCCATCAGCCGCGGTCTGGCCGGCCTCAACGGCCGCACCCTCATCGTCAACCTGCCCGGTTCCCGCGGGGGCGTGCGCGACGGCATGGTGGTGCTGGAGCCGATGCTCGCCCACCTGATGGAGCAGCGCGACGGAGGCGGCCACGAATGAGCAGCGACTCCTCCGTGCTGCCCGAGGACATGGTCCGGCCGCAGGATCCGCGCGACCCCAGCCTCGGACCCGTTGAGCACCGCATGCGCCTCGCCCTCGTCACCGAGGAGGCCGTGAGCGTGCAGGAGATGGCGCGGCTCGTCGCGGATGAGCGCTGCGGCGCCGTGGTCACGTTCGACGGCGTGGTCCGCAACCACGACGAGGGCCGCGGGGTTCAGCGCCTGGCCTACACGGCGCACCCGTCGGCCCAGCAGGTGATGGACGAGGTGCTGGCGGACGTCACCGGGCGGTTCCCGGACGTCATCATCGCGGCGGCGCACCGCTACGGCCCCCTCAGCATCGGCGACTGCGCGCTCGCCTGCGCCGTCGCCGCCCCGCACCGCAAGCGCGCGTTCGAGGCGTGCGACGTGCTCGTCGACGAGGTGAAGGCGCGGCTTCCGATCTGGAAGGAGCAGCACTTCGACGACGGCACCCAGGAATGGGTCGCGGCCCTTGGCTGATCTGAACCTCGACCACGTCCGCGGGGTCCTGTTCGCGATGGACGTGCCCCCGAGCAGCTGAGCAGCCTGCCGCTCGCCCGAGCCGTCCTCGACGCACTCGAGGCCCACCGCATCCGCCTGGCGGTCGTCGGCCTCTCCGAGCGCGGGGTGAAGCGCCTGCTCGCGGACCTCGAGCGCTGGCGCACCAGGGAGGCCTGGCGCGGGGCCGACGGAGCCGCGATCGAACAGGACCTGCGACGAATGGCGGACGAGCAGCGGCTGCGCCGCCGGCCCGCCCGTGCCCGCATCGGCGAGATCCGCCGCATCACGCGGATCATCAGGCGCATCCCGACCCGGATCCGCGAGGACCTGGAGATCCCCTCGTCCGCACCGGTTCTCCTGGGCATGGTGGGCTTCATGCTGTACGCGCTGCGGTCCGAGTCCGGCCGCACCGAGACCGACGACGCGCCCGCTCCCGAACCCGAGCGCGCACGGGCAGGGGCGCCCCTGGGCCTCGGCGCCCCGCCGGGAACTGAGACCGGAAGCAGCACAGATCCCACGGAGCATCGGCGCAGCCGACTTCTCACCGTCCCGTTCCCGCAGCGCCGGCTCATGGGGGTCGCCCTGTGGCTGCTCGGACTGCTGCCGGTGCTGGTGTCCCTCACCAGCCTGCTGGACGGTGCTGACCCGTTGAGGCGCCGCGCGCGCCTCGCGCAGCGTCGATAGTCTGGGCCCATGCGCATCCTGCACCTCACCGACACGCACATCAGCGCGGCGGACCCCAGCGGCGGCCCAGTCCTCCACCAGGGGCGGATCGACGCCCGCGCCGCCCTCGACGGCGTTCTGACCAGGCTCGCGGACATCGGCCCGCTCGATGCGGTCGTCCACTCCGGTGACGCCTCCGATGACGGCTCCGAGGACTCCTACCGCCACCTCGAGCGCGTGATCGGCGACTTCGCCCGCGCCCACGGCGCCGAGCACACCATCGCGATGGGCAACCACGATGTGCCCGCGGGCTGGAATGCCGCGACGGGGCTGCCCACGGTGCGCTGCCAACGGGTCGGCGACGGCCGCATCATCACTCTGGACACCTCAGTTCCGCGCGCGGGATACGGCCACGTGGGCGCCGAGCAGCGGGAGGAGGTCGCAGCGATCCTCGCCGAGAGCGTCGACGGGCCGACCATCGCCGTGCTGCACCACCCGCCCTTCCCCGTCACCTCCCGACTGTTCCAGGCGCTCAGCCTCGACGGCCTGGACGAGCTGCGCGAGCTGCTGGAGGGCCGCGTGGACCTGATCCTCTCCGGCCATCTGCACGCCGCGACCAGCGGCCGGCTGGGGAGCGTGCCGGTGCACGTGGCGCCGGGCATCGTCAACGTCACGGATCCGTCGGCCGCGCTCGCCGGCGAGGCAGGGGAGAAGGAGGTCGCGCTCGGCCTCAGCGGCGCCAGCCTCGTGGATGTTGGGGCCGACGGGTGCCGCATTCAGTCGTTCCACTGGCCGAACGCAGGGGACACCGGCGAGGTGACCGAGCCGGTCTACTCGTTCGATGCCGACACGATCACCCGGATCGTGGAAGCGGCGGGCCGGAAGTGAATTCCTGAACCACACGGTTCGCATTCCCGCAGCGAAGATCTGTTCACTCAGATGAATGAATGATGAATGGGAAGAATCTCTGCGGCGAATAGTCGGTGCGGCGGATTCGTTCGGCCGGGCTTCGGGCATGAAGAACGCCACCTGGGTCAACCAGGTGGCGCTGCAGCGTACTGACGGGGAGGGCGGCTCAGCGACCGATGCCGAGAGCGGTGACGCCCTGTGCGGTGTGGCTGTGGGCGATGGCCGCGACGTTCGAGTTGTGGCGCGAACCGGGGACCACGCTGCCGCGCTCCACGTCCTGGCCGACCATCTTGCGGCTCAGGTTGCCGAAGAAGCGCTCGGTCCAGCGAGCGGACTTGGTGGATGCTGCTGCGTTCTGCATAACGAATGCCCCTTCCTCGCCGATTCCCCATCGGCCTCTGCCAAAGCTTGTGACTCCATTCTAAAGAGGCCGAGTCGCCCGCCCCAAGCGAATTGTGAGCCGCAGAACCCTGTGATCCCCGTCTGTGGCGCAGCTCTATGAAACGAGTCTCCCCGGGTGGGACCAGGGTCCCCATTCGGGCCCTGCCGGAGCGCAGGTCGGGAGTGCTGAGCATCTCGCAGGGGCAGTCGGTTCACCGTTGGCGAACGGGTGCGGGCGCAGTTGGCACTCGTGTTGCATGAGTGCCAATGCCGCCACTAGGCTGACCGCATTGGCAGTCTCCGCCGGAGAGTGCCAGCCAGTGGATTCGGGCCGGTCGGCACCGCGACGACGACCGCCCCACCGATGGATCCGCTGATCTCTGATCATCAAGAGTCAAAGGAGAGAGGTCGCATGTCGGTCTCCATTAAGCCCCTCGAGGACCGTGTCGTCGTCAAGCCGCTCGAAGCCGAGCAGGTCACTGCATCGGGCCTGATCATTCCGGACACCGCGAAGGAGAAGCCCCAGGAGGGCGAGGTCGTCGCCGTCGGCGAGGGCCGCTTCGACGACAAGGGCCAGCGCGTCCCCATGGACGTCAAGCTCGGCGACAAGGTCGTGTTCTCCAAGTACGGCGGCACCGAGCTCAAGTACGGCTCCGAGGAGTACCTCGTTCTGAGCCAGCGTGACATCCTCGCAATCATCGAAGGCTGATTCCATCCATGGCTAAAGACATCATCTATGACGAGGACGCACGCCGCGCGCTCGAGCGCGGCGTCGACCGCCTCGCCGACACCGTCAAGGTGACCCTCGGCCCCAAGGGCCGCAACGTCGTCCTCGACAAGAAGTGGGGCGCCCCCACCATCACCAACGACGGCGTGACCATCGCCCGCGAGGTGGAGCTCGAGGACCCGTTCGAGGATCTCGGCGCTCAGCTCGCCAAGGAGGTCGCCACCAAGACCAACGACGTCGCCGGTGACGGCACCACCACCGCAACGGTCCTCGCCCAGGCGCTCGTCCACGAGGGCCTGCGCAACGTGGCCTCCGGCGCTGCCCCGGCCGGCCTCAAGCGCGGCATGGAGAAGGCCGTCCAGGCGCTCTCCGACCGCCTCGCTGAGAACGCCATCGAGATCTCCTCGAAGGACCAGATCGCGAGCGTGGCCGCCGTGTCCTCCCAGGACCGCGAGATCGGCGAGCTGCTCGCCGAAGCGTTCGAGAAGGTCGGCAAGGACGGCGTCATCACCGTGGAGGAGTCCTCCACCACGGCGCTGGAGCTGGACTTCACCGAGGGCATGCAGTTCGACAAGGGCTTCATCTCCCCGCACTTCGTCACCGATGCGGACCGCCAGGAAGTCGTCCTCGAGGACGCCTACGTCCTGATCAACCAGGGCAAGATCTCCAACGTGCAGGACGTCCTGCCGCTGCTGGAGAAGGTCGTCGAGACCGGCAAGCCGCTGTTCATCATCTCCGAGGACGTCGAGGGCGAAGCCCTCGCCACCCTCGTGGTCTCCAAGCTGCGCGGCTCCTTCAAGGGCGCCGCCGTGAAGGCCCCGGCCTTCGGCGACCGCCGCAAGGCCATGATGCAGGACATCGCCACCCTCACCGGTGCGCAGGTCATCACCCCGGACCTCGGTCTGGACCTGAAGACCGCCACCCTGGCTGATCTCGGCACCGCCTCGCGCGTCGTCATCACCAAGGACGCCACCACCATCGTCGGCGGCGCCGGCGATGACGAGGCCGTGGCCGACCGCGTCGCCCAGATCAAGTCGGAGATCCAGAACACCGACTCCGACTGGGACCGCGAGAAGCTGCAGGAGCGCCTCGCGAAGCTGTCCGGCGGCGTGTCCGTCATCAAGGTCGGCGCTCACACCGAGGTGGAGCTCAAAGAGAAGAAGATGCGCATCGAGGATGCTGTTGCGGCCACCCGCGCAGCGATCGAAGAGGGCATCGTCTCCGGCGGCGGCTCCGCCATCGTGCAGGCAGCCACCGTGCTCGAGGACGGCCTCGGCCTCGAAGGCGATGAAGCAGTCGGCGTGCGCGCTGTCGCCAAGGCCGTTGTGGAGCCGCTGCGCTGGATCGCCGAGAACGCCGGCCTCGAAGGCTACGTCGTGGTGGAGAAGGTCAAGCAGGCGCCGATCGGCACCGGCCTGAACGCCGCCACCGAAGAGTACGAGGATCTGGCGGCAGCCGGCATCATCGACCCGGTGAAGGTGACCCGCAACGCCCTGCGCAATGCGGCCTCCATCGCCGGTCTCGTGCTCACCACCGAGACCCTCGTGGTCGACAAGCGCGAGGACGAGGACGAGGACTGATCCCCGCCCCCGCTGCACAGGCGCCTGAGGCGCTCGTGTGAGACCCCTATCCGAACCCCCGGCAGAAGATGCCGGGGGTTCGGTTCTTCTGTAGCCTGGGTCAGTCATCGGGCGAGCAGCGACGACGCGCCGCCCCCAGTGAACCAACCCCCTCACTGCTGACCGTGGGAGCCGGTCCGCGCTTCAGTGCGCCCACCGACTCACCACCGCGCCCCACCACTGCGCCGCCGTCCCGGAAGGCGCACGGGCGCCCGACCTGAGACGGCTGCGCACCCGCGCGCCAGCAGTGACCGAGTGCGCTGCGGCCCCTCCTCGCGGCGCTGAAGTCAGGAGTCGAATGAGAAGCACAGATCCCGAGGACCACGACGCTGCGGTGCCGCCCGAGAACGACCCCCACGTCATCGAGCGTGAGTCCTACGGCGGCACCCGTCGGAGCCCCGAGCGCGAGGCCCGCCTCGCCCGCCGGGACGCCGAGCGCCCGCCCCGCGACCAGGAGGAGCTGCAGCACCGCGGCCCCACCGACCTCGCCGAGTCCGGTCCCCGCCTGAACCGCCTCGTGTTCGGGGTGTCCTCCGCCGTGATCCTGGCGTTCAGCCTGTGGGCGATCTTCCTGCCGGACAACGCGCAGAACACCATGGCGGCGATCGTCGACTGGATCGCGGAGAACGTCGGCTGGTTCTACGTCCTCACCGTCACCGTCGTCATCGGCTTCGTGATCAAGGTGGCCGTGTCGAAGGAGGGCTCGGTCCGCATCGGGCCCGACCACTCCCGCCCCGAGTACAAGCTCTTCACCTGGGTGGCGATGCTGTTCGCCGCCGGTGTCGGCATCGACATGCTCTTCTACTCGGTGACCGGCCCCATCACGCAGTACGTCGAGCCCGTCAACGAGGCGCCCCGCTCGCTGGAGGCGCTGCGCGAAGCCGTGGTGTGGACGATGTTCCACTACGGCATCGTCGGCTGGTCCATGTACTCCCTGCTCGGCATGGCCATGGGGTACTTCGCGTACCGCTGGGGCATGCCCCTGTCCATCCGCGCGGCCCTCTATCCCCTGTTCGGCAAGCGCATCCGCGGTGTCGCCGGCGACGTCATCGACATCTTCGCCCTGGTCGGCACCGTGATGGGCGTGGCCACCTCGATGGGCATCGGCGTGGTGCTGCTGTCCACCGGCATCGCCACCCTCATCCCCGGCCTGTCCGACGGGATCGGCCTGCAGGTCTCGCTGGTGATCGTGGCGGTGGTGCTGACCGTGGCCGCCACCCGTTCCGGTGTGGACAAGGGCATCCGCATCGTGTCCGAGCTCAACCTCTGGAGCGCCGGCGCGATGATGCTGTACATCCTGGTCTTCGGCCACACCTCGTTCCTGCTCAACGGCTTCGTGGAGAACGTGGGCCGCTTCCTGTGGACCACCCCGCAGCGACTCATGCAGACCATGGTGTACGAGGACGGCGGCTCCGCCTGGATGGGCAAGTGGACGCTGTTCTTCTGGGCGTTCTGGCTGGCATGGGGCCCGTTCGTGGGCCTGTTCCTGGCGCGCATCTCCCGCGGCCGCACCCTGCGCGAGTTCGTCATCGCGGCGATCACCGTGCCGGTGCTGTGCGACTTCGTGATCGTGTCCCTGTTCGGCAACTCCGCGATCTTCGAGGTGCTCAGCGGCAATGAGAAGTTCGCGCAGCTGGCGATGGAGTTCCCGGAGCGCGGCTGGTACGCGCTGCTGGAGATGTTCCCCGGCGCCACGATCCTCATCATCCTGGCGACCATTTCGGGTCTGCTGTTCTACCTGACGTCCGCGAACTCCGGCGCGATGGTGATGTCGAACTTCTCCTCCTCCATCCCGGATCCGTCGGAGGACGGCGCCAAGTGGCTGCGCGTGCTCTGGTCGCTGCTGACTGCGCTGCTGACCTGCGCGATGCTGCTGGCCGGCGGCGTCACCACGATGGAGTACGCGACGCTGATCTTCGCGCTGCCGGTGACGATCATCGCGTGGCTGGTGATGGCATCGTTCTCGAAGGCGCTGGCGATGGAGCGGGCCGCGCGGGAGGGCGGTGCCCTGCCGCGCACTCCCCGGTCCAGCGCGCCGGGCGGTCGGGAGCCGGAGAGGTCGTGGCGTCAGCGGCTGGCGTCCATGCGCGCCTACCCGTCGAAGCAGACCGTGCGGAAGTTCGTGGACTCCACCGTGGAGCCCGCTCTGGACGAGGTGGCCGCGGAGTTCCGTCGTCACGGCCTGACCGCTGAGCTCGCCACCGCGACCGGGTCGACGGCGGGATCCGTCGACCCCGCGGCGGTCACCTCCCGCACCCTCGTGGTGACGATGCAGGACGACCGCAGCTTCCACTACCAGGTGGCGGCCGTGCAACGGCCGGTGCCGACGTTCGGCGGCCGACAGAGTCAGGAGGAGCACTATTACCGCCTCGAAGTGTTCACCCAGACCGGGTCCGAGGGGTACGACGTGTACGGGCTGAGCACGCAGCAGATCATCGATGACGTCCTCGACCACTACGAGGGCCACCTGATGTTCCTGCAGCACGCGAGTGCGACCGAGGCGTCCACGGTGCTGACGCCCCCGGCGGACGGGGCCGCAGCGGTCTGACCCTTCTCTGACCTGCCGGTCCGTTCCGCGGCGTTTCGCGACTGGGGCCCCGCCCGTCCACGTAGGATGGGCGGGGCCCCATCACTGCTGGATGGCGCTTCCGCCGATGCCGGGTGACCTGTGAGAGACGAGGAGGGATCAGGGTGAGGAAAGAGGGCCAGATCCGTCTGCGACCGACTCGTTCCGCCCGCGCAGCGTTCCTCGCCGCTGCTCTCGTGTTCGTCATCGTGCTGGACTTCCTGGTGGTGATCAGCTTCCTCGGCCAGAAGCTGTGGCGCGATGAGCGGCTCTTCCACGACCTGTGGTTCTCCGCTCCCGCGCTCGTGTGGCTGGGCATGCTGGTCATCGCGCTGTTCTACCTGATCCGCGCGACCACGCAGTCGGTGCTGGTGGACTCCCGTGGGATCCGGGTGCGGGGCCTGCTGCGCTGGCCGCGCCGCATCGACTGGGAGGATGTCTCCGCGGTGTGGGCGTTCACCGATATTGTGCGCCGCGCCCCCGCCGAAGCGGTGGACGGCGCCCCGGACGCGCACGACGCCGTGATCGTGATGGCGACCGGCATCCGCCGCATCGCGAACATCTCCGGCCGCCTGTACGGCGGCGCCAACCAGGAGCAGATGCTGGATGCCGCTGCCGCCGCGCAGGTGCGGGTGGAGCGGGTCGAGCAGATCACCTCCGCTGAGCTGCACCGCATGCTGCCCGGATCGTTGAAGATCGTGGACCGCTTTCCGAACGTTCTGCTGGGGATGGCGGCGCTGTTCTACGTGGCGCACAATGTGCTGACGTTCGTGATCTGGGGTCTGTGATCGCCCGGTGACCGAGTCATGAGCAGGCGCCGCCTGGCGCGCCGCCTCCCCTCACCCCTGCCCCAGCGGCACGGCCTGGATGCGGTGCGGGTGGTGCCGTCGGCCGACGAGGCGGGCCGCAGCGTCCGCGATGTCCTCACCGCCCGCTTCCCCGCGCTGGTCTCCGCTGAGGCTCAGGACCTGGGGGAGCGGTTCGCGCGCGGGGACGTGGTGGACCGCTCCGGCGCCCCCTACCGGCCGACGGATGCCGTCACCCGCGCCTCGGAGATCTTCTTCCACCGCGAGATCGCACCCGAACCGGTGGACGAGGTCGACATCCCGGTGGTGTTCGAGGATGAGCACCTGCTGGTGGTGGACAAGCCCGCCGGCGTTGCGTCGATCCCGCGGGGAGAGCATGTGCTGCGCTCCGCGCTGGTGCGGCTGCGGGTGCGGCACGGGATCCAGGAGCTGTCGCCGCTGCACCGGCTCGACAAGCAGACGGCAGGCCTGCTGGCGCTGTCGAAGGTGCGCGCCGAGCGCGGCGCCTACCAGCAGATGTTCGCGGAGGCGGGCCGGGTGACGAAGCGGTACCGCGCGGTCTGCTGGGATGCGGGCGCGCACGGGCACGCACGCGAGCGCCTCCTCGCCGGGGAGGCGGTGGATGTGCGCGAAGCGATCCGCAAGGACCACGGCGACATCTGGGCGCATTCGGATGCAGGCGGCCGGGCCGCGCACTCCACGATGCGCCTCGTGGACCGATGGGAGAGCGCGGCGCCCGGTGCCGGCGAGGGCGGGGCCGCGCGGTTCCTGTTGGACCTGGTGCCGCACACGGGCCGCACCCACCAGCTGCGTCTGCACTGCACGCATGTGGGCCTGCCGATCCTCGGCGACGAGCTCTACCCGCAGCCCGCCCCCGACCCGGTCACCGGACAGCGGCAGCGCCGCGACACCGGCGGGATCGACCTGCAGCTGCAGGCGGTGCATCTGGCCTTCACCGACCCGCTCACGGGGGAGGAGCGGTCCTTCACCACCCCGACCCGGCTCACGGAGGCACCGCGATGACGACCGCACCGGACCCGCGCTCTGACGCGTCGCGCCCCAGCACGAACGCCCCGCGCTCTCGCCCTGATGCAGTGCGCGCCCGGACTGACGCGTCCGGCCGCATCATCCTCGGACCCACCGTGCTCGCGCACTGGCGCCCCGCCGCCTCGATGGGCCTGCCGCTGCTCGCCGTACCGCTCAGCACCATGGTCGCGGCATTCGCGCCCGGCATCCGCACGCTCAGCTGGGAGCTCAGCGCCCACCTGCCGTTCTGGGCAGCACAGCTGATCGAATTCGCCGCCGCCTGGGCAGTCACCTGGGCCGTGACGGCCCTCCTGGCGCTCGCGGTGCTCGCCCTGACCAACCCCCACGCCCGATTCGCCCCGGCCTCCGGCACGGTGTCCCTCCGGCCCGGGCCGTTCGCGCGTGGGCAGCGGGTTCCGCTGGAGCAGATCCTGCGGATCGATGCCGATCCGCGCCGCCAGGGAAGCACCGACATCTGGTACCGCCCGGCCGACGCCGCGGCCGAACCGGCGCGCATGACGGTGCCGTTCTCCGGCTGGGACGACGCCTCGTTCGACGGCATCCGGGCCCTCGCCGCGGCGGCCTCCGTCGGCCCCGTCCCGGGCCCACGCGCGCAGGAGATGGCGGCGCTGCTGCGCGCCTCCCGCACCCGCGACAACCGGGCGATGGCGCGCTCCCTCGGCATGGGGTGGCGGCCGGAGTGGCAGGACCCGTCGGCCTTCGAAGCAGCGCTGGACGACGCCCGCCGCAGCGCCGGTCGCACCATTGGCCGCGGCGCAGACCGCACCGCCCGCCGAGAGCCCCGAGGCTGACGGCGCCCCGTGCCTCCCCGTGCGCCCGGGGGAGCGGACCGCAGCACCCCGGATGCCCGATGGATCACGTCACGCACGCCTGCTGCGCCTGCTCAGGGCCGGTACCATAGGTGCATGACGAGTGCAGATCCCTTCGGCTTTGTTGGCCTGACGTACGACGATGTTCTTCTGCTGCCCGGCGAGACGGATGTGATCCCGTCGGATGCGGACACCACCGCCCGCCTCACCCGGGAGATCTCGCTGCGGATTCCGCTGGCCTCCGCCGCTATGGACACGGTGACCGAGGCGCGCATGGCGATCGCAATGGCCCGCCACGGCGGCATCGGCATCCTCCACCGCAACCTCTCCATCGACGACCAGGCCCACCAGGTGGACCTCGTCAAGCGCACCCAGACCGGGCGCATCACCAACCCCGTCACCATCAGCCCCGACGCCACCCTCGACGACTTCGACGCCCGCTGCGGCGAATTCCGCGTCTCCGGCCTGCCCGTGGTCGATGAGCAGGACATGCTGCTGGGCATCTGCACCAACCGCGACCTGCGGTTCATCCCCGTCGCCGAATGGAAGACCACCAAGGTGCGCGACGTCATGACCACCGACGTGTTCACCGCCCCCAGCGACGTCTCCAGCGAGGACGCAACCGCGATGCTGCGCCGCAACAAGCGCGAGCGCCTCCCGCTGGTCGACTCCTCCGGCAAGCTCACCGGCCTGATCACCGTGAAGGACTTCGTGAAGTCCGAGCAGTTCCCGAACGCGTCGAAGGACGGGCAGGGCCGCCTGCTCGTCGGCGCCGGCGTCGGCTTCTTCGGCGACTCGCTGGAGCGCGCCGGTGCGCTGCGCGACGCCGGTGTGGACGTCCTCGTGGTCGACACCGCGAACGGCCACGCCCGCCTCGCCCGCGAGATGATCCAGACCATCAAGAAGGACTCCTACTTCCGGGACGTCCAGGTGATCGGCGGCAACGTCGCCACCCGCGAGGGCGCGCAGGCGCTGGTCGACGCAGGCGCTGACGGCGTCAAGGTCGGCGTGGGCCCGGGCTCCATCTGCACCACCCGCGTGGTCGCCGGTGTGGGCGTTCCGCAGGTCACCGCGATCTACGAAGCATCCAAGGCGTGCAGGCCCGCCGGTGTTCCCCTCATCGGCGACGGCGGCCTCCAGTACTCCGGTGACATCGCCAAGGCCCTCGTGGCCGGCGCCGACACCGTCATGCTCGGCTCCCTCCTCGCCGGCACGAAGGAGTCCCCGGGCGAGGTGGTGCTCGTCAACGGCAAGCAGTTCAAGTCCTACCGCGGTATGGGATCGCTGGGCGCGATGGCGTCCCGCGGCAAGCAGTCCTTCTCCAAGGACCGCTATTTCCAGGCCGACGTGGACACCGACGACAAGATCGTCCCCGAAGGCATTGAGGGCCGCGTGGCGTACAAGGGTGCGCTCGGCGGTGTGATCCACCAGCTCACCGGCGGCCTGCACCAGTCGATGTTCTACGTGGGCGCCCACACCATCGACGAGCTGAAGGAGCGTGGGAAGTTCGTCCGCATCACCCCGGCCGGGCTGAAGGAATCGCACCCGCACCACATGGCCGCGATCATGGAGGCGCCGAACTACACGGCGTGAGCGGTCAGCTGCCGGAGGGGTCCTCCAGGTGCCCGAAGAGGGCCTCTTCGCAGCCGCGCAGCTGAGCATCCACCACCGGCGCGGGGGTGCCGGCGGTGAGCGTGGCCGTCGCCCAGCGGGCCGCGCAGCTGCGCATGAACTCGTGGGCTTCACGGCTCTGCGTCCACGCGTCCAGCTCCGCCCGGACGGACTCGGCGGGCCGGCTGAACGCGCCCTTCTCGATCTCGACGATGCCCTGCTGCAGGTACTGCTTCAGGCGCAGCAGCGTCAGGTCCCACGCGACGCCCACACCGATCACACCGAAGCTCTGCCAGTCCTCATCGGACAGCTCGGAACTGTGCGACAGGGATAGGTCGCAGGCGCCGCGGCCGTGCGAGTCGTCGAACGGGGGAGTGAGGTCCAGGTCCACGATGCTCGTGCGGTCGTCGAAGTTCCACGACATCCGCAGGTGCTGCTCCGGGATCCGTGCGAGGACCGCGCCCCAGGCGCTGCCGGGGATGACGTAGCCGTCGGCCGTCCTCTCAGACGGCAGGACGCGGCCGAACCAGCGGTTCAGCTGCTGGAAAGTGGAGATCGCGTCCCAGACGGCTCCGGCCGGGGCGTGGATCGTGGTCTCCAGGAGGACGGCGGCACGGTGAGCGGCGCGGCTGGTCGCGGGGGCAGGCTCGATGGAGACGGTGCGGGCGGCGTCGTCGACATGGTCCAGAGCGTTCAGGAGCTCGTTGCTGGGCATGGCCTCAGTGTCTCATGAGTCACCCCGCCGCACCGGCCCATCGCCGCGCACTGCTGTGCGCCTGCCCCGAATGCAAGGGCGCCGCCATCATCTGCATCCGCATCGGTCAGCCCGTCACCGCTGAGTCGCTGCAGGAGCACACGGCGCGGATCTGACGGTCGGCACCCGTCGGCCGGTCTAGTCCGGCCACCTCCACCGCAGGCCCACCATGCCCGGCCCGTAATCGGTGGCGAAGGTGCGCGCCCGCATCGAGGCGTTCACCATCGCCGGCCGCACCTGCACGTCCGTGTCCTTCTCGCCGCGCAGCTGCTCCACCTGGTCCGGCCAGTCGTGCTCTTCGAATTGCACTTCCAGCAGCACCTGCTTCGCGCGCCGCGCCACCGAGTAGAGCACTTCGGGCACCTGGTGCGGTGGGGTCGACAGGATCACGCGGAAATGGCAGGAGGCGAGATCGCCGGGGTGCAGGTCGTCGTCGATGATCACCTGGGCGCCGAACACCCGCTGCTGCGGCCAGTCGATCGCCTCGCCGATGCGGCAGCCGCCTACGGGGATGATCTCCGGGCGGATCACCGGCTCATCCTCGGCGAACATGTGGATCGACGGCATCATGCACGGCCCTGCCTTCAGTGCCCGCACGATCAGGTGGATGTCGATCCGCAGCTGCTCCTGGGCGCTGTCCAGGACGGCCCGCTCCACCACGGACATCTCGTGCGGCTGGTCCATCGGGTCGGTGAAGCCCAGTTCCCGCATCATCCGTTCGAGGACTTCGCGCTGCGGTAGATCCTCATCGAGGGTGAGGAAGCGCATGGGCCGGCCGGGGAAGCGCGGGTGGACCAGTTCGTTGGAGAGGGCGCCGGTGTCCAGACCGAGGATCTCCTCCAGGGCCGGCAGTGCGGCGATGGAGCCGGGATGTTCGGGGGAGCGGGAGCCGCTCTGCCACATGCTGAGCGCGGCGACGCTGACGGAGTGGCCGCGCGCCGCGAGCTGCTGCTGGAGGGCGCGCAGGGAGAGTCGCCGACGGGTGATCGCCGTCCGCAGGGCCGTGGAGAACGAACTGGGCTCGGGCGGGCGCGGCCCGGACGGGGCGGGCCCGCTTGTCGGGCGGTGTTCCTCGCCCGCAGAGGTGTCGTTCACGTGTCACAGTGTGCCACGCTCACCGGGCGAAGGACTGCGGAGGAATCGGACTTTTCACAGTCGCAGTGGAGGTGTTCACGCTGGGCGCCGCGGGTGTTCACACAGGGGGCGGAAACGGTGAACACCGGAATTCTACACTTGTGGAAGTCGCACAGAGCGGCCCCGTGACGAGGCCGCTGCGGCACACAGATTTCCTCAGCACTGCGTTCCTGCCGAACACATGCGGAGGAGAGCGCGATGGTCCATCGATCGGGGGGTCGGTGGGCCATTCGCTTTTCCCGGCCCCGTCGGCCCGTCCACACCGCCACTCCTCCCCAGCGCCGCGCCGCCCCGAACCCGCCGGCGTAGGCTGGGGCCATGAGCTGGATCAACGGGCCCCTCCTCGGCTTCGACACCGAGACCACAGGCACCAACACGGACACCGACCGCATCGTCACCGCCGCCCTCGTGTTCTCCACCGGGCCCGGCCGCGCCGGCGAAACGGTCGCCACCTGGCTGATCGACCCCGGTGTGGAGATCCCCGAAGCCGCCGCCCGCGTCCACGGCATCTCCACCGCTCACGCCCAGCAGTACGGCGTGCCCAGTCGTCCCGCTCTCGAAGAGATCGCCGCGCGCCTGACCGAGGCGCTGCAGCAGGGCACCCCGATCGTCGCGTTCAACGGCAGCTTCGACCTGCGCATCATCGAAGCCGAGCTCACCCGCCACGACCTGCCCACCCTCGCGGACCGGCTCGGCCACGACATCGCGCCCGTCATCGACCCTCTCGTGCTGGACCGCGGCCTCGACCGCTTCCGCAAGGGCAAGCGCACCCTGTCCGCGGTGATGGAGCACTACGGCGTCCAGCCCGACGGCACTATGCACACCGCCGATGTCGATGTCTCGATGACCCTGGATGTTCTGCGCGCCATGGCGGAGAAGTTCCCGGAGGTGGGTGGCACGGAGCTGCCGGAGCTGCACAAGAAGCAGATCGAACTGCACCGCGCGTGGGCGGAGAACTTCAACGAGTTCCTGAAGAAGAAGGGGAAGACCCCGGACGCGTCCACCACCTGGCCCCTCTGAGCCGCGCTCCGCGCACCCGTCGGCCAGCCCCGGCCCACTCCTCGGCCCGCCCGCGCCGCCGTGCGCACCCGTCGGCCGCCGCGCCGGTGCCGCCGTCCTGCCCGGGAGCCCAGGGGCCCCGGATAGGATGGGGCCGTGCTCAACGAAATCGAAATCGGCCGGAACAAGCGCGGGCGCCGCACCTACAGCCTCGATGAGGTCGCGGTCGTCCCCAGCCGCCGCACCCGCGACCCCGAAGACGTCTCCCTGTCCTGGCAGGTCGACGCCTACAACTTCGACATCCCCCTGTTCGCCGCACCGATGGACTCGGTGATGAGCCCGGACACCGCCATCCAGCTCGGCAGGTTCGGCGGCCTCGGCGTCCTCGACCTCGAAGGCCTCTGGACCCGCTACCAGGACCCCACCTCCCTGCTGAGGGAGATCGCCGAACTCGACCGCGCGGATGTCACCCGCCGCATGCGCGAGATCTACTCCGCCCCCATCCAGCCGGAGCTGATCCGCGAACGCATCCAGCAGCTGCGCGACGCCGGCGTCGTCGCCGCCGGCTCCCTGTCCCCGCAGCGCACCCAGGAGTACTGGAAGCACGTGGTGGACGCCGGCGTGGACCTCTTCTTCATCCGCGGCACCACGGTCAGCGCCGAGCACGTCTCCGGCAACCGCGAACCGCTGAACCTCAAGCGCTTCATCTATGAACTCGACGTCCCCGTCATCGTCGGCGGCTGCGCCACCTACTCCGCGGCCCTGCACCTGATGCGCACCGGCGCGGCCGGCGTCCTCGTCGGCTTCGGCGGCGGCGCCTCCCAGACCACGTGGGAGACCCTCGGCATCTCCGTGCCCCTCGCCACTGCGGTGGCGGACGTCGCCGCTGCGCGCCGCGACTACATGGACGAGTCCGGCGGCCGCTACGTCCACGTCATCGCCGACGGCGGCCTCGGCCGCTCCGGCGACCTCGTCAAGGCACTCGCCTGCGGGGCCGACGGCCTCATGGTCGGCGCCGCCCTCGCCCGCGCCACGGACGCCCCCGGCGGCGGATTCCACTGGGGCAGCGAAGCGCACCACCCCACCCTGCCGCGCGGTCACCGCGTGGAGGTGGGCCGCGTGGCGCCCCTGGAGCAGATCCTCTTCGGTCCCGGTCTGGAGGCCGACGGCACCACCAATCTCATGGGGGCGCTGCGGCACGCGATGGCGACGACCGGCTACACGGAGCTGAAGGACTTCCAGCGCGTCGAGGTCGTCACCAGCGCCTGAGACGCGATCCGTCTGCGCATTCGGGGACGTCCGGGCTCGGATTCCCGAATGCGTCGACGGATCGTCGCCGCCGCGGGGCCGGGCTGCGCCCCGCTGCGGCGCTCAGCCCTC
This sequence comes from Helcobacillus sp. ACRRO, assembly GCF_022347125.1. Taxonomy (NCBI): domain Bacteria; kingdom Bacillati; phylum Actinomycetota; class Actinomycetes; order Micrococcales; family Dermabacteraceae; genus Helcobacillus; species Helcobacillus sp. ACRRO. The sequence continues at coordinate 71,939 of NZ_JAKRNG010000001.1, read as the reverse complement.
CACGAGGCTGAGGGTCTGCTGCGCGATCGCGAGCTCCTCGTTCGTCGGGTACACCACCACGGTGACGGCGGAGTCATCCGTGGAGATGATCCGCGGCTCCTTCACCCGGCCCGCATTGCGCTGCGGATCCACCTCGATGCCGAACGCCTCCAGGCCCTTCAGCGCCTCAGCGCGGGCGAAATCAGCGTTCTCCCCGATGCCGGCGGTGAACGCGATGATGTCCACCCCGCCCATCACGAACGCGTACGACCCCACATACTTGCGCACCCGGTGCGCCCACACGGCGAACGCCCGCTGCGCGTCCTCGTCACCGGCGTCGAGAGCGGCCTCGAGGTCGCGGAAATCGGAGTAGCCGAGCATACCGACCAGGCCGGACTTCTTGTTGAGCAGGGTGTCCACCTCGGTGGGGGACATGCCGGCGCGGCGATGCAGATGCACGTACACACTGGCGTCGACGTCGCCGGAGCGGGTGCCCATCACCAGGCCCTCCAGCGGGGTCAGCCCCATGGAGGTGTCCACCGGAGCGCCGTCGACCACGGCCGACGCGGACGCGCCGTTGCCCAGGTGCAGAACGATCTGACGCAGGGGCCCGTCGGCCCCCTCCAGCAGGTCCTGCTCGCGCAGGAACTGCGGGACGCGCTCAGAGATGAAGCGGTGACTGGTGCCGTGCGCCCCGTAGCGGCGGATCCGGTGCTCCTCGGCGACCTCCTTGTTGAGCGCGTAGGTCGCAGCTGAGTCCGGCAGGGCGGTGAAGAAAGCGGTGTCGAACACGGCCACGTGCGGAATGGACGGCAGCAGCGCCTTCGCGCCGTCGATGCCGTCCACCGCGGGGTAGTTGTGCAGCGGGGCGAGTGCGCCGAGCGCGTAGATCGCGCCGCGGACCTCATCGTCGATCAGGGTGGGTTCGGCGAACTGGGCGCCGCCCTGCACCACCCGGTGGCCGACGGCGCGGACCGTCGACTCGTTCAGCTCCACACCCATCTTCGCGAACAGGTTCTGGATGACCTCCATGCCCGCCACGTGGTTCGGGACGGGCCCCTCATAGGTCTCCGTGCGGCCGTCGGCCTCGATGCGGGCGGTGCCGTTGCGCTGCCCGACCCGCTCCACGATGCCCACTGCGGTGGTGTGCTCGGAGACGGGGTCCACCAGCTCGAACTTGATCGAGGAGGAGCCGGAGTTGATCACGAGGATGGTCGAGGTCATGGGGAGTCCTTACTTCTGGTCGCCGACGGGTGCCGCCGGGGCATCGGCCTGGGCCTGGATCGCGGTGATCACGACAGTGTTGATGATGTCCTCGACGAGGGCGCCGCGGGAGAGGTCGTTGACCGGCTTGTTCAGGCCCTGCAGGATCGGGCCGATCGCGACGGCGCCGGCGGAGCGCTGCACCGCCTTGTACGTGTTGTTGCCGGTGTTGAGATCGGGGAACACGAACACGGTGGCACGACCCGCCACGGCGGAGTCCGGCAGCTTCGTCTTCGCGACGGACGCGTCCACAGCGGCGTCGTACTGGATCGGGCCCTCCACGTTCAGGTCCGGGTGGTTCTCGTGGACGATGCGGGTGGCTTCGCGCACCTTGTCCACATCGGCGCCGGACCCGGACGAACCGGTGGAGTAGGACAGCATCGCCACGCGAGGCTCCACCCCGAACTGCTGGGCGGTGGCGGCGGACTGGGCGGCGATGTCGGCGAGCTGCTCCGCCGACGGGTCCGGGTTGACGGCGCAGTCGCCGTAGACGAGGACTCTGTCCTCCAGTGCCATGAGGAATACGGAGGAGACGATCTTCGCGTCCGGGCGGGTCCGGATGATCTCGAAGGAGGGGCGGATGGTGTGCGCCGTGGAGTTCACGGACCCGGACACCATGCCGTCGGCGAGTCCCATGTGGACGAGCATCGTGCCGAAGTAGGAGACGTCCTGCACCTTCTCGCGGGCCTGGTCCACGGTGACGCCCTTGTGGGCCCGAAGCCGCGCGTACTCCTCGGCGAACCTCTCCACCAGCTCGGGGTCGGTGGGGGAGATGATGCGGGCTTCGGAGATGTCGTGGCCGAGCTGCGATGCGGTGGAGCGGATGGAGTTCTCGTCCCCGATGAGGATGAGGTTCGCGACTCCGCGGGCGAGGATCGCCTCAGCGGCGGCGAGGATGCGCGGCTCATCGCCTTCGGGCAGCACGATGGTCTTCTTCGCGCCGCGGGCGCGGGCGAACAGTTCGAACTGGAACATCATGGGGGTGACCACGTCGGACTTGGCGACGTCGATGACGCCGAGCAGCTCGTCCAGGTCGAGGTTCTCCGACACGTTGCGCCGCGCCGCATCCAGCTTCTGCGGCGAGTTCGCCGTAAGGCGGCCGGATGCGCCGGCCACGCGGATCGCGGCATCGAACGTGGACAGTTCGGTGGAGAGGATCGGCAGGTCCTGCTGCACACCCTCGGTGAGGCGCTTGACCTCGTCGGGCAGGTCGTAGCCGCCGGTGAGGACGATGGAGGACAGCGACGGGAACGTGCCGGACTGCTGAGCGAGCAGCAGACCCGGCAGCAGGTCGTACCGGTCACCGGGGGCGATGACCGTGCAGTTCTCGGTGAGGCGGCGCAGCACGTTCGGCAGGCTCATCGCGGCGACCACGTTGCCGAGGCTGGGGCGGGACAGCCATTCGTGGGCGCCCTGGATCAGCTGGCCGTCGATCGCGTCGCGCAGACCGGCGACCGTCGGCGCCATGATGATGGGGCTCTCCGGCAGCGCCCCCACGGCGATGCCCTCCGGCACGCGGGCGCGCAGGGCGGTGCGGACGGCGGCGAGGCGGTCCTGGCTGCAGCGGTTCGCGATGACGGCGACGGGCTGCGCATGGTGGGAGTCGAACTCCTGGACCGACAGCGCCGCGACGGTCGCGACCTCCTCCGCGGTGCGGTCCAGCCCGGAGACCACGAGCACCACGGAGGCGCCGAGGTTCGCGGCGGCGGTGGCGTTGAACTGCAGCTCAACGGGGTTGGCGACCTCGTCGTAGTCGGAGCCGAGGATCACCAGGGTGGTGAAGCGCTCCTGCAGCTCCTGGGCGCGCTGCAGCACGCGGGACTGCGCGGCGGCGGGGTCGGAGAACACGAGGTCGTAGTCCACGCCGAGCGCGTCCTCGTAGGTCTGGTCCACGGCGGGATGGCCGGTCAGCAGCTCCACCGCGTGGTCGGGTTCGCTGCTCTTCTTGGAGACGGGGCGGAACACGCCCACGCTCTCCGAGGTGGGGATGAGGGCTTCGAGCAGACCGAGAGCGACGGACGACTTCCCGGTTCTGCCTTCGGGCGATGCAATGTAGACGCAGTGACTCACGGCATCCAGCATAGGCGGGGCCGCGCCGCCGCGAGCTGGGCGGAACGTCCCCTGCTGTGAGGTGGGCGGCGCTGCCCGGCGGTGCCGTGTGAGGGGCGGCTCAGGCCGGGCCGGGGGAGCGGCACGTCCCGGCGGCTCGGCAGTAGCATGGCTGGCATGCTCCGTGTCGCTCTTCGGCCCCGCTTCCTGGGGCTGCTCGCCCTGATGGTCGTTGCGACCATTGTGTGCGGCCTGCTGGCGAACTGGCAGTGGGACCGCGCGAACCGGGCCCGCGACACGTCCGAACAGGTGCAGGCGGCGGCACCCGTCGGCCTCGAGGAGGTCCTCCAGGACGGGGACGTGGTGACGAACGCCGACCAGGGGCGCCTCATCACCGTCACCGGCCGGTTCGACCCGCAGCGCGAAGTGATCGTCCCCAACCGCTTCCTCGACGGCGAGGACGCCGCCGTCATCGTCACCGACTTCGAGGTCACCGACGGTCCGCTCGCCGGCACGCACATCCCGATCGCGCGCGGCTGGATCCCGCAGGACAGCATCGACGGCACCGCCCCCGCCACCGGCGGTGAGGCCGGCTCGCACGTCGGCGACGGCGTCGGCGGGCAGGAGCAGGAGACCGGTGGAGATGCTGTCCCGCAGCCCATTGATCCGCGCACCCTCGACCCCGCCGCCGTTGACGTGACCCCTGCGCCGGAGGGCACCGTCACGTTCGTCGGCCGCCTGGAGGCGTCCGAAGCGGCGGCCGACGGGTTCGTGCGCGACGGGGTCCTCGCCGAGATCTCCACCCCGCTGCTGGTGAACGAGTGGGGCGGCCCCATGGCCGGCGGCTACCTCGCGGTGACCGACGAGGCCGCCGACCACAACCAGAAGGCCGGTGCTGCGCAGCCGAAGGATCTGCGCACCCTGCCGGCGGCCCGCAGCCAGTTCCGGGAGGGACTGGATCTGCAGAATGTGTCGTACATGCTGCAGTGGGTCGCGTTCGGTCTCTTCTTCCTCTACATCTGGTACCGCTCCGTGCGCACCCAGTACCTCGATGAGCGCGCCGCGCGCCGCGAGGAGCTGGAGGCGATGCTCGGCGGGACCGAGCCCACCACCCCTCGCCAAGAAAAGGACAATGCCGGTGACTGAACCCCGTCCGCTCGATGAGACCCAGGTCCGCACTTCGCTCGCGCGCTTCAAAGTGGCGTCGATCGTGGAGGGCGTCGCCCTGCTGATCCTCGTGGTCATCATGATCTTCCGCTACCTCGTGTTCGGCGGGGCTGACGCGAGCGCGTCGGATGTGCAGCTGTGGGAGTCGATCTCGAAGACCTGGAGCCCGATCCACGGCCTCATCTACATGCTGTACGTGGTGCTGTGCTTCGACCTGTGGCTGAAGATGCGCTGGCAGATCGGCCGGCTCCTGCTGCTCATGCTGTTCGGCGTGGTCCCGGTGCTGTCGTTCTTCGGTGAGAAGTGGACCAGCCAGAAGGTCGAGACGGAGCTGCGCGAACGCCCCACCCTCGGCGACAGTGAGCGCTCCGCGAAGCGATAGGATGAGTACCGTGAACCAGACAGACGCAGCACCCGCCAGCCAGACGGCTCAGAACCCCGTCCTCGTGCTCGACTTCGGGGCCCAGTACGCGCAGCTGATCGCGCGCCGGGTCCGCGAGGCGAACGTCTACTCCGAGGTCGTCCCCAACTCGATGCCCGCCCAGGAGATCCTCGCGAAGAACCCCCGCGCCCTGATCCTCTCCGGCGGCCCCTCCAGCGTGTACGCCGACGGCGCACCCCGGCTCGACCCCGCCATCCTCGAGGCCGGCATCCCCGTGCTGGGCCTCTGCTACGGCTTCCAGGCGATGGCCGATGCGCTCGGCGGCCGCGTCGCCGAGACCGGTGTCCGCGAATACGGCGCCACCCGCCTCACCAGCGTGGACGGCGACTCCGTGCTCCTCGCCGGCCAGGACCTCGACCAGAACGTGTGGATGAGCCACGGCGACTCCGTCCACGAAGCACCCGACGGGTTCACCGTCATCGCTGAGTCCGCCGGCTCCCCGGTCGCCGCGTTCGAGGACGCGCAGCGCCGCCTGTTCGGTGTGCAGTGGCACCCCGAAGTGGGGCACAGCGACCGCGGGCAGGAGATCATCGAGAACTTCCTGGTGCGCGGCGCCGGCATCGAACCCGAATGGACCACCCGCAGCGTCATCGAGGAGCAGGTGGAGCTGATCCGCGAACAGATCGGTGACGGCTCCGCGATCTGCGGCCTGTCCGGCGGCGTCGACTCCGCCGTGGCGGCGGCCCTTGTGCAGCGCGCCATCGGTGAGCGCCTCACTTGCGTGTACGTGAACCACGGCCTGATGCGCAAGAACGAGTCCGAGGAGATCGAGAAGGCGTTCGGCGCCTCCACCGGCGGCGCGAAGCTCGTCATGGTGGATGCTGAGGAGCGCTTCCTGACCGCGCTCGCGGGCATCACCGACCCGGAGGAGAAGCGCAAGACCATCGGCCGCGAATTCATCCGCGTGTTCGAGCAGGCGCAGGAGGACATCCTCCGCGAGCAGGGCGTGGTGGCCGGCACCGGTGACGACGCCCACGCCGAAGCGAAGGCGTTCCTCGTGCAGGGCACCCTCTACCCGGATGTGGTGGAGTCCGGCGGCGGCGACGGCACCTCCAACATCAAGAGCCACCACAATGTGGGCGGCCTGCCCGATGACCTTCAGTTCGAGCTGGTGGAGCCGCTGCGCGCCCTGTTCAAGGACGAGGTCCGCGCCGTGGGCACGGAGCTGGGCCTGCCGGATGAGATCGTGCACCGCCAGCCGTTCCCGGGGCCGGGACTGGGGATCCGCATCATCGGCGAGGTCACGAAGGAGCGCCTGGACGTTCTCCGCGAGGCCGACGCGATCGTGCGCGCCGAACTCACCGCCGCCGGCCTGGACCGGTCCATCTGGCAGTGCCCCGTGGTGCTGCTGGCGGATGTCCGATCGGTGGGTGTGCAGGGTGATCACCGTACCTACGGCCACCCGGTGGTCCTGCGGCCCGTCACCAGTGAGGATGCGATGACGGCGGACTGGGCGAAGGTCCCGTACGACGTCCTGTCCCGCATCTCCAACCGCATCACCAATGAGGTCCGCGAGATCAACCGCGTCACCCTCGACATCACCAGCAAGCCGCCGGGCACCATCGAGTGGGAGTGAGTCGCTAACCCGACTCCGGTCCGGGCTTTCCCGGGGTCCGGCCCCGGTCCCGCTGGCCCGGCACCGCCAGCCCGGCCCCGGTTCCATGCGTTTCAGCGCTCTTGATTCCGATCGAGGGCGCTGAAACGCATTAACCGTGCCGCCGGCCCATTGTGCTGGCGCCGTTTGTCCACACCCCCAGCCGTCCCCACATCCGCGGAGCCCGTCGGCCGGCCGCCGGGGACCGGCGAGGCTGTGGACATGTCGATCCGCTCTGCCCCCGCTGCCGCCCACCCTCGCCCACCGCGTGTTCCACCGGTCCGATGCCGAGGCGCACGGCCTCGGCCCCCACCGGGTGAAGGCCGTGGACCTGCGGTCACTCGGATGCGGCTTCTATGCGCACCGCGACATCGAGGTCACCGAATCGATGCTCGCGAGTGCGGTGGTCGAGCACTACCCGGGAGCGGCGATCACGGGACCGACGGCGGCGCGCATTCACCGGTTGCCGCTGCCGCGGGAGCTGCAGACCTGGCAGGTCGGCCAGCCGATCCACCTGAACGCGCCGGCGGGCACGCGCCGGCGGGACAGCGGTCTCGTGTCATGGAGCCATCGCCGTGTGGACATCGGGACCGCGTTCGTGTCGGGCCGGGTGGTGCTGGCGTCCCGGGTGGACACGTGGCTGGATCTCTGTCCCATGCTTCCGCTGGATGCGCGGGTCGTCATTGCGGATCATCTGGTTCGGCATCCGCGGCGGGGACTGGAGCGTCGGGCGCTGCCGTATGCGTCCGTGGAGGATCTGCGTGCCGCAGTGGAGTCCCGAGTACGCCAGCATGGGATCGCCGCTGCGCGGTCGGCGCTGGCGTTGACGCGGGTCGGGTCGGACTCGCCCCAGGAGACGCGGTGCCGGCTCGGTTGCCACTTCGGCAGGCTGGATGAGCCGGAGCTGAACCCGGTCCTGAGAGGGGCAGGCGGCCGGTGGCTGTTCCAACCGGATTTTCTGTGGCGACACGCTCGGCTGCTCGTGGCGTACGACGGGCAGCCGCACTTCACCAGCGACCGTGCAGTCCATGATCAGGATCGGGCGCTGGACCTGCAGGCGCTCGGTTTCACGGTGCTGCGTCTGTTCCGAGATCACCTGCCTGCGCCGCGGTTGCATGCGTCCGACGACCAGGTCCGAGCGGCACTCGCGAACAGCCCGGCGGTGGCGCTGGTGCGACGCGCGCTCGAAGCGGCGTGACCGGCCCGTCAGGGGCCCGGCGCCGGGCGACCCCGGTTCCATGCGTTTCAGCGCACTCGTTCACGATCGAGCGCGCTGAAACGCATGCAACGCGGAAAGGGGGCCGCCGCCCTCAGCCCTGCGGCGCTGACACGGGATGGTGGTAGGTGAACTGCTGCGCGGTCGGGGTGTAGCCGAGCTTGCGGTACAGCTTGTCGGCGCCGGTGGGGGAGTCGGCATCGACCTGCAGCTCTGCGGTGGTGAACCCGGCGGCGCGGTACGTCTCCTGGAACACGGTCAGCAGGCTGGAAGCGGCGCCGAGGCCGCGCGCGTCCCCGCTGACCCCGAGGTATTCGGCGTGCGCCGTGGTCCCGTCGGCCGAGGATCCCGTGATGAGGGCGCCGACGATGCCGCGCTCCGGGTGCTCCGCAACGAAATCGAGGTCCCATGCGTGGCCGGCGAGCATCTCGACCCGCTCCTCGAACTCCTCGAACGTCTCCCGGTAGTAGTTGAAGTGATCGCGGAACGCGAGCTCGAGGACCCGGTGCAGCTCCTCCTTGTCCTCCTGCGACTCGACCGTGCGGATCACGAGGTCGCCCGAATCGGCGGTGTTCGTGGCGGCGTAGCGCGGGTCGTCCCGCTCGGACTCGGTGGTCGCAGCGGGGCTCAGCGGGATCTGCATGGTCAGCCAGGTGCGGACCTTCTCGAACCCCGCGCGCTCCAGTGCTGCCATGCGCACCGCGTGCTCAGCCTCGACCTCCGCCACCAGCATCGACTCGGCGAGGCCGCGCTCCGCGGAGATCTCCCCGGCGGTCTGCATCAGCCACTGCACCATGACGTCGGCGACCGCGTCGGCCGACGGGTGCGTCGGATCGATGGCCCACACCGCGTTGATGCGACCGGCCGCGCGGTCCTGCGCGATCGCCCAGCCGACGGGGTCCGGTCCCGCCTGGATCGACGCTTCGTCCGCGACCTCCGGGGCATCGCCGGCGTACACGAACATCGTGTGGTGGCGGGATTCGAACTTGTTGAGGCTCTCGGTGACGTCGATGGTGTGCGAGCCGGCGCTCAGTCGTGCGACGCGGGCGCAGGCCTCGCGGGCGGCGTCAGTGCCGGCGGTGTCAGGATCGATCGGTCGGACAGTGATGGCCGGTGCAGCGTTGGTCATGGTCTCCAGGGTACCGAGAAGGGTGCCCGGGCAGTCCGGGAGGGCGGTCGGCCGGGACCGAATTCGGGCAGCGGTGTCCGACGACCCGGTCGGTCACCCCGGCTCAGCCCGCTGCCACCACGGACCCCGTCGGCCCCGTTCCGGCGCCGCTGAGCTGGCGTCAGTTGTGGGTGCGCAGCGGCAGCTGCTTGACGAACAGCGACAGGATCAGTGCCAGCACCGCGAACGGGACGGCAGCCATGAACACGGAGTGCATTGCATCGCCCATGCCGGCCTGGATGGCCTCCACCAGCGGCGCCGGCATGTGGGACAGCGCCCCCGGGTCCAGCACGGCGTTGGATTCGCCGCCGGCGGGCACACCACCGGATTCGGCGAGCTTCTCCTTCAGCGGTGCGGGCAGCTCCGCGATCCGCTTCTGAATCGACGGTTCGGTGTTCGCGGCGAGGACGGAGCCGAGCACGGCGATGCCGACCGTGGATCCGACATTGCGGAAGAACTGCACCGACGAGGTCGCCACGCCGAGGTCCGTCTGCGCGACCGCGTTCTGCACCACCAGCATGTAGGTCTGCATCGACATGCCCAGTCCGATCCCGATCACGCTCATCGCGCCGGTCAGGGCCCACGAGGACGACTGGTGGTCCAGCAGGGTCAGCAGGATGTAGCCGACGAGCATGGTTGCCGCGCCGCCGATGAGGATCATCTTGTAGCGGCCGATCTTCGTGATCACGAGGCCCATCACGATGGAGGACAGCACCAGGGCGATGTTCAGCGGAATGAGGATGGCGCCGGACTCCGTGGCGGACACCCCGAGGGATGCCTGCGCGAACACGGGGATGTAGATGATGGCGCCGAACATGGCGACAGCGATCGCGAAGCTCGCCAGGATCGACACCGCCACCACCCGGTTCGCGAGGATCCTCAGCGGGATCAGCGGGGAGGGCACGCGCAGCTCGATGAGGACGAACACGATCAGCAGGGCCGCAGCCGCGGCGTACATGCCGAGGATGACGGGGCTGGTCCACGGATGCTGCGAGCCGCCCCAGGAGGTGGCGAGCAGGGCGAGTACGAGGCCTGGAATCAGGGTCGCCATGCCCCAGTAGTCGATGGGGGAGCGGTCACCGCGGTGGTCGAGGTGCATGTAGCGGATGATGAACCAGAGGGCGAGAGCGCCGAGTGGCAGCGTCATGTAGAACAGCCAGCGCCAGCCGAGGGCGTCGGTGATGACGCCGCCGAGCAGTGGGCCGGCGATGGAGGAGATGCCGAAGGTGGCGCCCATCAGGCCCTGGTACTTGCCGCGCTGGCGCGGCGGGATGATGTCGCCGATGATCGTCTGCGACAGCGGCATGAGGGTGCCCATGCCGATGCCCTGCACGGCGCGCGCGAAGACGAGGAACCAGAAGTTCTGGGATGCGCCGGCGAGGATCGAGCCCAGCAGGAACACTACGAGCCCCCCGATGTAGAAGGCGCGGCGGCCGAAGATATCCGAGAATTTGCCGACGATCGGCACCGCGACCGCGCTCGCCAGCATGGCGGAGGTCGCGATCCACGAGTAGTGCTCCATGCCGTGCAGCTCAGCGACGATCCGGGGGAGGGCGGGGCCCACGATGGTCTGGGAGATCGACGCCACGAACATGCCGAGCATGAGGCCGGCGAAGATGAGCTTGCCGCTGCGGTCCAGGCCGGTGAACTCCACGGGCGCCGGGGCGTGTTCGATCTGTTCGGGGGTCAGCGCCGGCATGTCCGAGGTGGTGGTGCCGCTGATGGTGCCGCTCGCGCGGACGGCGCTGCCGGTGACGGCGCCCCTGTCCATAGGTGCGTTCATCGAAGTCCTTCTGTTAGGGGGGGGATCGGCGGAGGGTCTGAGTGAACGTGCGATCCGAACGCCTCCAACCCTACGGTTATTGCAGTCACTGCACAATTGCACTGCGTGCAGGCCTTGTGTGACACTGACCAAATGGACGCCCAGAACCCGTCGGTCGACGGATGTCGCCCCGCCCCGAGCCTGCGGGAGCGGAAGAAGGAGCAGGCGCGCGCAGCGATGCACCGCGCCGCCCTTGAGCTCACCTCCGAGCACGGCAGCACCTGCATCACCGTGGAGCAGATCGCCGATCGGGCAGGGGTGTCCCCGCGCACCTTCTTCAACTACTGGCACACGAAGGAACAGGCGATCCTCGGGCACGACCCGCACCGCATCGCCCACCTCGGCACGCTGCTGCGGGAGCGCCCGGGCGACGAGGCTCCCGAGGACTCCATGATCGTGCTCAGCCGTGCGTATATCGACACGGCACCGAACGATCCGGAGCTGCAGGAGATGCGCCGCGCGGTGCTCAAGCGCGAGCCCGCGCTCGGTCATCTCTCCATGGATGCCGCCAATGACGTCCAGTGGGAGCTGATCCAGATCATGCATGAGCGACTGCTGGAGCAGTCGCCTGACCTGGGTGATGACGAAGCGTGGCAGCGAGCAGCTCTGGTGGTCCTGCACGCGTTCGCGTCGATCCGGGCGGCGTTCGTCACCGCTATGCGCCAGAACGTCTCGGTCGCAGAAGCGCTGGAGTCGATCGAAGCGGTGCGCGCCGCCATCATTCAGGAGCGCGCCTGAGCCGTCTTCGCAACAATGGTGCGCAGAATGCACCGTGATAGTCCCGTGATAATGTTGTAGCCGACTGTTCATGTTCCGTTGACCCACTTGTTGTGTAAACGTGACTATGTGTGAGTGGTTGCAGCTGCTCGGAAGGATCGCGCGAAAAGGTCTTCCTGCCTGGGGCTTTGCCGGGCCTAGGTGCAGTCTGAGTGTGCTCGACCGTGGAGTATGCATAATTCACGCGTACGTGACAATTCCTACAGGAAAGCGCGTTCGACCCTGAAAGATTCCAGGTCGTGATCAGGAAGCGGTGTGTACATTCTTTTTCGGAAGCGCCGGTTGGTGCTGGGCCGCGGTGTCGCACCGATCGTCGCCGGGCCGCTACGATTACCGAGGGAAGGAATCCTCATGACTTTCAAGGGCAACATCAACGAACTGCAGAGCGCCGAGGTCGTCGACTCCACCGGCGACAAGCTGGGCAAGGTCGGCCAGCTGTACCTCACCGATGGTTCACAGGAGCCGTCGTGGGTGACCGTCAACCTGGGTCTCTTCGGCAGCAAGGAGACCTTCATTCCGCTGGCTGACGCCAAGTTCGACAACGGCGTCATCACCGTTCCCTACGAGAAGTCCTTCATCAAGGATGCTCCGAACGTGGAGGACGACGGCAAGATCGACCACAAGGAAGAGGAAGAGCTCTACCGCTACTACGGCGTCGCCGGTCACGGCGCTGCCGGCCAGGGCGGTCGCCGCGACAACGACCTCGATCGCGAAGCCGGTGTCGCCGGCGGCGCCGGCCATGATCGCCGCGACAACGACCTCGACCGCGAAGCCGGTGTCGACGGCGGCGTCGGCCACGACCGCCGCGATGCTGCTGACCACGACCGCCGCGATGCCGCTGACCAGGACCGTCGCGATGTCGCTGACCGCGACCGCGCCGACGTCAACGACGCCGACGGTGTCACCCTGCACGCCGAGCGCGCTGAGGTCGGCACCGAGCGCAAGGAGACCGGCCAGGCCCGCCTGCGCAAGTACGTGGTCGAGGAGACCGAGCAGGTCGAGGTCCCGGTTCGTCGCGAAGAGGTCGTCCTCGAGCGCGAGCCCGGCAGTGGTAAGACCGGCGGCACCGTCGGCGGCGGCACCGACGAGGATGTCACTGTGACCCTTCACGAGGAGCGCCCGGTCGTCTCCAAGGAGACCGTGGAGACTGAGAAGGTCCGTCTCGGCACCAAGACCGTTGAGGACACCGAGACCGTCAACACCACCGTTGCTCACGAAGAGGTCGACCTCGAGACCGGCGAGCAGCGCGGCGACGTCACGGGCGACAAGCGCGACCTGAACAACGACGGCAAGCGCGACATCTGATGGCACTGACGCGCCCCTGAGCGCATATGAAGAAGCGCCCCACCGGACGGGAAGTCCGGTGGGGCGCTTCGTGTGGTCGGGGAATCACCAGCTGCCGAGCTTCATGACCTGTCTCTGCGGATTGGCGGTGACAGTGGCGGACCAGCCGTTGGTCGTTGTGAACGTGCCGGTGTGTGCGACCCACCAGGTGACCGAGCTTCCGGGGCAGTAGCGGTTGCTGGGGCTGAAGTGCACGCGCAGACTGGTGGTCGCCCAGCTGGGAACCCGCTGGCCTTCGTTTGCGGTCACCGTCTTCTGCGTGGCGGTGCCGCGCCAGGAGAAGGTGAAGGCGCTGTAGCGGCGCCCGTCTGACAGGGTCACGGCCCTCAGGTCGGTGAGTCGCCAGTAGGGGGCGTCCCGGGAGTCGATGGTCACCCCATTGTTCTGTGCCGAGGTGTTCACCATGCCGAACGGGTAGTACAGGATAGTGGTCACGTTCGTTGCGGTGGGGTCCACGGTGGGGGAGAGGTCGGTGGTCTCCGTGCCGTCGATGACCATTCTCCGGTTGAACACGGAGAAGCCGTACGCGGCCGTATTCCTGTTGTTGACCATGTTGGAGTACCGCAGCTGGGTGGCACAGCAATTGCCGTAGTTGTCCCAGGTGTAGCTGTACATGCTCGACCAGGAGGTGGACAGGTCGTACCTGGGCTGGGCGCCGCTTTTGGCATATGCCGGCGCGGCAGTCGCGACGGCGACGACGGGGCTGGCCCACGCCGCACCTCGCATGAGTGCCCGGCGGCGGATTCGTGGCTCAGTGGTCGGGGGTGTGGACATGGTGCCTCCTGGCGGGAATGGTGGTGCGGTGCAACGCCCTCACCATATTCACCGACCGACCGGAAAAGAAGGTTGCCCGCCTTGGTGGTCGGGCGCTCGGTGGTCAGCAGAGCAGAACCCCAGGTCAGAGGGACAGGACGATCGCATGAAGGTTTTGAGTTCGGTCGAAGGAGACTCCCGTGGGTCCCAGGCGCGAGGAGGGCCCGCACTGCCGCAGCAGCACGGGCCCTCCGTTGCAGGACGTCCGTCGGACTCGCCCCACCGTTCCCGGCGGGACGGTCATGCGGTCACTTGCGCCCCTGGTTCGCGACCGCTTCGGCGGCCTTTCGGGCGGCTTCGGCGTCGAGGTACTCGCCGCCGCGGACCGTCGGCCGGAAGTCCTCATCCAGCGTGTACACCAGCGGCTGGCCGGTGGGGATGTTGAGGCCGGCGATGTCCTCATCGGAGATGCCGTCCAGGTACTTCACGAGGGCGCGCAGGGAGTTGCCGTGCGCGGCGACCAGCACGGTCTTCCCGTCGGCGAGGTCCGGCTTGATGCTGGACTCCCAATACGGCAGGAAGCGGTCGATGACCTGCTTGAGCGCCTCCGCGTGAGGCATCTCGTCACCGAGGCCCTGGTAGCGGGGGTCGTTGTCCTGCGCGAACTCGCTGTCCGCTTCGATGTTCGGCGGGGGAGTGTCGAAGGATCGGCGCCATGCCATGAACTGCTCCTCGCCGTACTTCTCCAGCGTCTCCGCCTTGTTCAGGCCCTGCAGGGCGCCGTAGTGGCGCTCGTTGAGGCGCCAGTCGCGCTTCACGGGGATCCAGTGGCGGTCGGCCTCATTGAGCGCCAGGTTCGCGGTGGAGATGGCGCGGCGCAGCAGGGAGGTGTGCACAACGTCCGGGAGCAGGCCGGCCTCCTTGATGAGGCGGCCGCCGTTGACGGCCTCCTTCTCACCCTGGGCGGTGAGGGGGACGTCCACCCAACCGGTGAACAGGTTCTTCTCGTTCCAGTCGCTCTGGCCGTGGCGGAGCAGAATCAATGTGTGGGTCATGCCCCGCAGTCTACCGGCGCACCCTCAAGCCTCCACGAGGATCGTCACCGGTCCGTCGTTCACCAGGGACACCTGCATATGTGCCCCGAACTCGCCCTCCGCCACGGTGAGGCCCCGGGAGCGCAGCTCCTCGACCACCCGCGCCACCAGCGGCTCGGCGACCGGGCCGGGCGCCGCCTGGTTCCACGACGGCCGGCGGCCCTTGCGGACGTCCGCGTACAGGGTGAACTGTGAGACCACCAGGATCGGGGCGTCCAGATCGGTCGCGGACTTCTCACCGGAGAGGATCCGCAGCTCCGCGATCTTCCGGGCAATGGTCTGCGCCTGCTCCTCGCCGTCGTCATGGGTGACGCCGAGCAGGACCAGCAGGCCTTCGGAGTCGATCCGGGAGTGGTCGCGGCGCTCTCCGGTGTCGTCGTCGAGCACGGCGACGGACGCGGAGCTCACTCGCTGCAGAACTGCGCGCATCGGTGGTCCTTCCTCAGCCTTGGCGGTGCTGGTCGAACGTGGTGGGGTTCGGCAGGTGGGACGGCTGTGGCACCCGTCGGCGGTTCCACGGCGCCCTGACCGGCGTCGGCGGGGACAGTGTGGGGCGCCGCCACAGAGAGTGCTCGTCCTGTTCGTCGGCGCGGTTGGCGGTGGCCGCGAGGTGGATCTCCATCGCGCTGGGCTGGGGGACCGGCGCCATCGGGATTGTGGGGTCGTGGTGGAAGTCCGCGGCCGACGGGCCCTGCCCGTCCGCCGATTCCTGCACGCCCTCGTCCATCGCCTGCCGGGTGTCGGTGGTCGGCGCACCGGAGGACAGCACCTCCGATTCGAGCTCCGCGGGTGGTTCGACCGGTGGGACGGCGGTGGAGGGGTCGATGATGAGACCTCCCGGCATGGGGCCGGTGTAGCGGCGGCCCTGTTCGGAGACCTCCACCCAGGTCTCCGCCACGCGCACCATCGCTTCGGTGGCGACCTCCCAGTCGCGCTCCTGCTGGCGGTGCGGGCCGGTGGCCAGCGACAGCACCACGCCGGCGGCGCGCAGCGCCAGTTCCTGCGGGTCCACGCGGCGCGCGAACACCGGATACCACTGGCGGATCACCCCGGCGACGCGCTCGTGCACGTCCAGCGGGATGCGCTTGAGGTTCGCGTAGTCGGCGAGCACGGAGATGTGGGCGAACATGCAGGCGAGGTCGTCCGCGCGGCGGCCGGGGCCGATGGTGTCGATGTCCAGGACGCCGACCACGCGGCCGCGGTCCACGAACACCTGCGCTTCGTAGAAGTCGCCGTGGACCACATCGGTGGGCTGCTGCCCGATGCGGGACTCAACGCGCGCCAGGCCCGTGGTGATGCGGTGCACGAGCACGTCGAGGCGGTCCTGCAGCTGCGGCATCGAGCTGGCGACCACACCGGCGTAGAAGCCGGCGGACTCGGTCCAGGCCGGGCGGTGGGTGCCGGCGAACATGTGCGAGGGGAACCGGTCGAGCAGGGCGATGAGGTCCTCCGCAGAGCAGGCCTCGGGGCCGTCCTCCACGAGGGCCTGCGCGAGGACGGTGCCGGGCAGTTCGGCGAGGACCACGAGACCGGAGCGGTGGGCGAGGACCTGCGGGACCGGGACGCCGGCGCGCAGCAGCTCGTTGTGCTGGGCGACCACTTCGCCGGAGGTGTGCGGCTGCATCACCTTGAGGTACACGGTGCGGTCCGCGAGCGCGGCCTTGAGGACGGCGCGGCGGCCGGGCCGGTAGGAGACGACCTCCACGGGGATGGGGGTGCCTGGGGCGTATCCGGTGGGGATGCCGAGGTCGATGAGGGTGCGATGCAGTACGTCGGGGTAGCAGACGTGCTGGAGGGCGGGCAGCCACGGGTCGTGCGGGTAGCGCCAGACGCGGACGTTCATGTCGCCGTCGGTCATGACGAGGGACTGCTCGGGGCTGAGGACGTTCTTCTCCGCTTCGCCGATGTGGGCAGCGACGCCGAACAGTTCGTCGCGGGGTTCGGCGTCGGCGCCGTCGAGCTTCGGCCAGCGCACGCGGGTGCGGAACAGGGCCTTGGTGGAGCGGGAGGGTCGGTGGTCCACCTGGTCGAGGGACCAGGAGTCGAGGATGCCGCCGGCGTTGGTGACGGCCGCCTCCAGAACGCTGCCGGCTTGGGGACTCGTCAGCAGTTCCGAACCGTCCAGAGAGAGAACCATGGGGGCTATTCTGGCAGGCTTTCATCCGTGCCGCCTACGATGGCGGGCATGAGCTCTGACAATGACCTGAAGCTGTCCGCACCGAAGCCGGAGCTGGGCGGCAATCTGCTCGGCCCCGAGCCCACTCTGCTGCCCGAGGACGGCCCCGATGAGGCCGTGTCGCAGGCGTTCGGTGAGGGCCGTGACCTGCGCGCCATTGCGGCGGAGCACCCCACGTCATCGCTCGCGTGGGCGATGCTGGCGGACGAGTCGATGCTCGACGGTGATGTGGTCGCCGCCTACGCCTTCGCCCGGGTGGGCTACCATCGTGGGCTCGATGCGCTGCGCCGCGCTGGGTGGCGGGGGCAGGGCCCGGTGCCGGCGGACCATGCCCCGAACCGCGGGTTCCTGCAGTGCCTGGTGATCCTCGGCCGCGCCGCCGAGATGATCGGTGAGGACGATGAAGTGGCCCGCATCAACGACTTCATCCGTGACTGCGACCCGAGCCTGGTGGCTCCTGCGGAGGGCGGCTGCTGCGGCGGCGCCTGCTGCTCCTGACCGCTGCCTGCGCGGCGTCCCTGCCGCCTGACCCTGTGCCGACGGCCGTTCACCCTGTGGGGTGGGCGGCCGTTCGTCGTCCCGGCGGGCCGACGGATGCCGGGCCATGATGGTTGCGTTCCTATCTAGATAGGTTTCATACTGAGTGGGTGAACGAATCCGTCCGCCCCTCGAAGCGGGCAGCAGAGCCCGCAGCTCCCGCAGCCCCTGCCGCACCGGGCGCCGCGGTGCCCCCCGTGGTCCCGCAGGCCTGGGCGCGCGCCGTCATGCCCACCGCGATCCTCGCGTGCCTCACCGCCGAGGACCTCCACGGGTACGCCCTCGCGCTGCGGCTGGACGAGCGGGGTCTCGGCAAGCCGAAGGGCGGTTCGCTCTACCCCGTCCTCGCCCGCCTGGAGGCCGACGGGTGCATCACCGCCACCTGGGTCGACGGCGACGCCGGCCCCGGCCGCAAGCAGTACGCCATCACCGCGGCAGGCCGCGACCGGCTCGCCGATGAGCGCGCCGCCTGGACCGCGGTCCGATCCGCCATCGCCCCGCACAGCACAGGGCAGGACAGCGATCAGCACGAAGGAGAGGACTCATGAGCACCAGTGGCGACGACCGCAGCCCCGAGGGCGCCGGGTGGGCCGCACGCGCCGAATTCGCCCTCGTCATGCGCCACGAAGCGGACGCTGATGCCGCTGACGCGGCGATTCAGCGAGCCCTGCGCGACATCGACGGCTCCGGCCAGAGCGCTGACGACGCCCTCGGCGATCCCGACGAGTGGGCGGACGCCCAAGCAGCGCAGTGGCGGGAGGACGCCGCCCCCGTGTTCGAAGCCGGCCCCACCGTGGACCTGCGCACCTTCCTCATCGGCGTCCCCGCCGGTGCGACCGTGCTGTCCGTCCTCTTCTTCGTGGTGGAGCTGATCCAGGACGGACTGCGCATGCAGCACTCCCTGATGTCGGTGCTGTTCCCCTTCCTGCTGTCCGTGCTCATGCTCATCCTCATCGCCGTGTACGAACGGATCGAAGCGAGGGCCGGGATGCTGATCGCGGGCGCGGTCTGCGTGGTGCTGGGCCTCGCAGGCGCGAGTCTCATCGCCCTGGCCGCCGCGTTCGGCAACATCGGCTTCGGTGAGGCCTCCACTTTCTGGGGCCTGGCGCTGGTCGCCGGATACGCCCTGCTCACCGCGGTGGTCTCCGCCGTTGTGCTCACCCTCATCCCTGCGCCGGAGAGCCGATCCGCGGCAGCGGCGCCCGTCGGCCCCCTCAGCGATGCCGATTGGGAGAAGCGCTTCCTCGCCGCTGCCCGCCGGCGCCGCTCCGTGCGGGAGGCGCAGCGCACGCAGGCGCTCGCGGAGGCCCGCACCCACGTTGCCGAGACCGGGGCATCGATGCAGGAGGAGTTCGGCAGTCCGGAGGGCTACGCGCAGCGTCTGATCGAAGAGCCCGGCCTCGCGAAGCGGCGCACATCCCTGATCCGGTTCATCGCGCTGCTCGGCATCGGCGGGGTCCTCATCTCCACGGCGTTCAGCGACGGTTCCCCGTCGGTGGGGGAGTGGGTCTTCATCGGACTGTGGGTGCTGCTGGTGGTGCTGGGCGTCGGGGAGCAGATCCGTCACCGTCGGGAGGCTCGTGAGGGAAAGGACAAGGGAGCGACCGGTAGACTGCAGGAGTGAGCGGGGCTCGCAGCACAGTGCCGGTGCACGTGCAGCGGTCGGCCCCGCCGTTTCGTGTGTGCGTTAGGAGTTCTCATGCCCGCCATTGTGATCGTCGGAGCCCAGTGGGGCGACGAAGGAAAGGGCAAGGCCACCGACCTGCTCGGTGAGCGCGTCGACTACGTCGTCAAACCCAACGGCGGCAACAACGCCGGCCACACCGTGGTGGTGGGCGGTGAGAAGTTCGAGCTGAAGCTCCTGCCCGCCGGCATCCTCTCCGAGAACGCCACCCCCGTCATCGGCAACGGCGTGGTGGTCAACCTCGAAGCGCTCTTCGAGGAGATCGACGCCCTCCAGTCCCGCGGCGTGGACACCTCCCGCCTGCGCATCAGCGCCAACGCCCACATCGTGGCGCCCTACCACCAGACCATCGACAAGGTCAGCGAACGGTTCCTCGGCAAGCGCGCCATCGGCACCACCGGCCGCGGCATCGGCCCCACCTACATGGACAAAGTGGGGCGCCTCGGCATCCGCGTGCAGGACCTGTTCGACGCCTCGATCCTCCGCCAGAAGGTCGAAGGCGCCCTTCACCAGAAGAACGAACTGCTGGTGAAGCTGTTCAACCGCCGCGCGGTGGACGCCGATGAGATCACCGAGCAGCTGCTGAGCTACGCCGAGCGCCTGCGTCCCATGGTCCTGGACACCACCATCATGCTCAACGACGCCCTCGACAAGGGCGAGGTGGTGCTGATGGAGGGCGGCCAGGCCACGTACCTGGACGTCGACCACGGCACCTACCCGTTCGTGACGTCCTCGAACCCGACCTCCGGCGGCGCCTGCGTCGGCTCCGGAGTGGGCCCCACCCGCGTGGACCGCGTCATCGGCATCGTCAAGGCGTACACCACCCGCGTGGGCGCCGGCCCGTTCCCCACCGAACTGTTCGACGAGTGGGGTGAGTTCCTGCAGACCACCGGCGGTGAGGTGGGCGTCAACACCGGTCGCCCCCGCCGCTGCGGCTGGTACGACTCCCTCATGATCCGCCACGCCGTCCGCATCAACGGCTTCACCGACATCGTCCTCACCAAGCTCGACGTCCTCACCGGCATCGAGGAGATCCCCCTGTGCATCGGCTACGAGGTCGACGGGGAGGTCCACCACGACATGCCGATGACCCAGACTGAGTTCCACCACGCCCAGCCCGTGTACGAGACGATGCCGGGCTGGACTGAGGACATCACCGGCGCCCTCACCTTCGAGGACCTGCCCCAGAACGCGCAGAACTATGTCAAGCGCCTCGAAGAGCTCGCCGGCTGCCGCATCTCCGCCATCGGTGTGGGGCCCGGCCGCGAAGCCACCATCCAGGTGCACCCGCTGCTGCCGGAACCCGTCGGCGAAGGGAGCTGAGTGGCACCCCCTCGCCCCATCCCCATCGACACCGGCACAGCCGCCCTGCGCGGCTGGCTGACCGAGCGCGAGAATGCGACCCGCACCGATCGCGCCACCGCGGTCCGCTTCACCCTGCAGGTCCTCGCCGAGGAGCACCCCGGCCGGTCGGTCGAGCTGCGCGTCCCGCCGTTCGGCGCCGTCCAGCTGATCGCCGGCACCACCCACACCCGCGGCACCCCGCCGGCCGTGGTGGAGATGACTGCCGAGACCTGGCTGCGCCTCGCCACCGGGGAGCTGTCCTGGGCCGACGGATGCGCGCCCGGCGGGGGCATCACCGCATCCGGTGAGCGCTCGAACCTCGCCGACGTCCTGCCCGTCCCGATCGCCCGCCGCACCGCCCGCGCCCACGCTGCTGACACCGGCGCCGCCGACGCAGGCCGCACCGATGCCGGCGCCGCCGACGCGGCGGGGGAGGGGCCCCGATGACCGACCCGCTCGCCGATGCCCTCGACCACACGCCCGAGCGCGCCCGCGTGCAGCTGGAGATCGCCGTCCAGGACCTGACCGGCCTCGTGGTCGCCGCCCACGGCGGCGCCGACCGCGTGGAGCTCTGCGTGGACCTGGAGGCCGACGGGCTCACCCCGCCGATCGACCTGACCCGCGCCGCTGTCGCCCTCGCCGACGACCTGGTCGCCTCCCGCGACGCCCGGCCCCACTTCGGCGTGCACGTGCTCGTGCGCTCGCGGCCCGGCTCGTTCGTCTACAGCGCCGACGAGATCGAGCAGATGCGCGCCCAGGCCGTTGAGGCGGTCCGGGCCGGGGCGCACGGCATCGTCATCGGCGCCCTCACCGGCAGAGCTGATGCGACCAACAGTGCTGACTCGGCCGGCAGCGCTGAGCCGGCGCTCGACATGGACGCCCTCACCATCTGGCGCGACGCGGCGCTCGCCGAAGCACAGGCCCAGGGCCGCAGCCTGCAGCTCACCTGCCACCGCGCCATCGACCGCCTCACGGACGCGGCCCGCATCGCCGCCGTCACCGACCTGTTCGCTGCCGGCTTCCACCGCATCCTCACCTCCGGCGGCGCCGACCGCGCCCCCGACGGGACCGACTGCCTGCGCGCCATGGTGGAGCAGGCCGAGGACCTGATCGACATCCAGGCCGGCGCCGGCATCCGCGCCGCAACCACCCGCGACCTGCTGCAGGCCACCGGAGTGCCCGCCGTGCACCTGTCCGCCCGCGGCACCGAACCACAGGAACTGACCGACGTGCCGGCAGCGCTGCGCGCACTGCTGAAGGCCGACGGACGCAGCGCAACCGCGCCCACCACCCTGACCGACCCCGCGCAGGTGCGCGCCATCGCCGACCTGCTCGACCTCTGAGTGCCGCAGCCACAGCTGCTGAGCGCCCACCACCAGACAGAAGAAGGATCCATGAACTCCCACGCCGCTGACACCCCCGACAACCGCCCCACCGAGCAGCAGCCCCACACCGCCGAGGACGGCACGATCGACCACGGCGGCGACGTCATCCTCGTGCGCCGCGGCCGCCGCCTCAACCTCGGCGGCGCCGTGGTCATCGCCCTGCTCATCGGCGCCCTCGTCGGCCTCGTCTGGGGACTCATCGCTCGCGTGGACTCCCTCAACACCCTGATGCTCGGCGTGCTCAACGGCGCCCTGTTCATCGGCGGCGCCCTCGCCCTCATCGCCGTCATCATCGACATGATCATGGACAAGCGCACCCAGCGCGGCAGCGCCGAACCTCGCCGGGCCGGCACCCGTCGGCCCTGAATGACCACCGCGTGCGCCCGTCATGCATAATGGATGGGTGACACGCGGTGATGGACAGCTCTCGCACGACCTTCTGCCCGGCGATCGGCGCCCCCAGGACGAATGCGGGGTCTTCGGAGTATTCGCCCCCGGCGAGGACGTCTCGACTCTGACCTACTTCGGTCTCTACGCCCTGCAACACCGAGGCCAGGAGTCAACAGGAATCGCCACCTCCACCGGTGAGCAGATCCTCGTCTACAAGGACATGGGGCTCGTCTCCCAAGTGTTCGACGACGGCACCCTGAAGTCCCTCACCGGCCATATTGCGATCGGCCACACCCGCTACGCCACCACCGGCGCTTCCGAATGGGTCAACGCCCAGCCCACCCTCGGGCCCCGGCCCAACGGCACGGTCGCCCTCGCCCACAACGGCAACCTCGTCAACACCGGTGAACTGGTCCGCCTGCTCGAAGAGCACCAGGCCGGCGCCAAGGCCATCGGAGAGATCTCCAAGGGCAACACCACCGACACCGCCGTCGTCACCGCCCTGCTCAACCGCCCCGGCACGATGCATCAGGCGATCCGCGAAGTCATGCCGATGATCCGCGGCGCCTACTGCTTCGTGATGATGACCGAGGACTCCCTGTTCGCCTGCCGCGACCCCCAGGGTGTGCGGCCGCTCGTCCTCGGGCGCCTCGAGCGCGGCTGGGTCGTCGCCTCCGAAACGGCAGCGCTGGACATCGTCGGCGCCAGCTTCGTGCGCGAAGTGCGCCCCGGCGAAATGATCTGGATCAACGCGCAGGGCCTGCACAGCGAACAGGTGATGGAGCCGAAGCCCAAGGGGTGCGTGTTCGAATACGTGTACCTCGCCCGCCCCGACACCCGCATCGCCGGCCGCTCCGTCAACGAATCCCGCATCGAAATGGGCCGCCAGCTCGCCCGCGAGCACAAGGTCGATGCGGACCTCGTCATCCCCACCCCGGAGTCCGGCACCCCCGCGGCTATCGGCTACGCGCAGGAGTCCGGCATCCCCTACGGCCAGGGCATGGTGAAGAACGCCTACGTGGGCCGCACCTTCATCCAGCCCACGCAGACGCTCCGCCAGCTCGGCATCCGCCTCAAGCTCAACCCGCTGAAGGAGATGATCGACGGCAAGCGCCTCGTGGTCATCGACGACTCCATCGTGCGCGGCAACACCCAGCGCGCCGTGGTGCGCATGCTGCGCGAGGCCGGCGCCACCGAGGTGCACGTGCGGATCTCCGCGCCGCCCGTGCGCTGGCCCTGCTACTACGGCATCGACTTCGCGTCCCGCGCCGAACTGATCGCCAACGGACTCGACACCGAGGACATCGCCCGCTCCATCGGCGCCGACTCCCTCGGCTACATCAGCTACGACGGCATGATCGCCGCCACCGAACAGCCGCGCGAGACCCTGTGCTCCGCATGCTTCACCGGTGACTATCCCATCCCGCTGCCCGAGGCGCTCTCCACCGACCACGAGCAGCTCGACATCACGGAGGCAGAGACCGGATCATGAACGACAGCGTCACCTACGCCAGCGCCGGCGTCGACATCCACGCGGGCGACCGCGCCGTTGAGCTTATGAAGAGCGCCATCGCCAAGACCCACGGCGACACCGTCCTCGGCGGCGTCGGCGGCTTCGCCGGCCTGGTGGACGTCAGCGAGCTCAAGGACTACCGCCGCCCCCTCCTTGCCTCCTCGACCGACGGGGTCGGCACCAAGCTCGCCATCGCCCAGGGCCTCGACATCCACGACACCATCGGCCGCGACCTCGTCGCCATGGTCGTGGACGACATCGTCGTCTCCGGCGCCAAGCCCCTGGCGATGACCGACTACATCGCCTGCGGAAAAGTGGTCCCCGAGAAGATCGCCGACATCGTCCGCGGCGTCGCCGAAGGCTGCCAGCTCGCCCAGACCCCGCTGGTGGGCGGCGAAACCGCCGAGCACCCCGGTGTGATGGCCGAGGACGACTACGACGTCGCCGGCGCCGCCGTCGGTGTGGTCGAAGCCGACCAGATGCTCAGCGCCGACCGGGTCCAGGCCGGTGACGTGGTCATCGGCATGGACGCCTCCGGTCTCCACTCCAACGGCTACTCCCTGGTCCGCGCCGTCGTCGCCAGCGCCGGGAAGAAGTTCGAGGACCACATCGACGACTTCGGCCGCACCCTCGGTGAGGAGCTGCTGGAGCCCACCCGCATCTACTCCGCGGACATGCTCGCGCTGCTCGCCGAGCTCGGCTGCGAGAAGCTGCACGCCCTCAGCCACATCACCGGCGGTGGCCTCGCGGCGAACGTGGCGCGCGTGATCCCGACGGACCTCTCGGTGCGGATCGACCGCTCCAGCTGGGCGCCCGCCCCGGTGTTCCACCAGGTGCAGGCGTGGGGCCGGGTGCCGCTGCTGGACCTGGAAGCGACCCTCAACATGGGCCTCGGCATGGTCGCCGTCGTCTCCGCTGACGCTGCTGATGACGCCCTCGCCTGCCTGCAGCGCCTCGGTGTCGGCTCCCGCGTGGTCGGTGAGGTCATGGCCGCATCCGACCTGCCCGGCACCTCCACCGAGAGCGATTCACTCACCCAGGGCGCGAAGGGCGTCGACGGGGGAGCGGTGCTGATCACCGGGGACTACGCCTCCCAGTGACGGCCAGCCCCTCGGCGGTGACGGCGGCTGCACCCGCCTCGGTGAGGGTGCGGCGCCGCAGCGAGTGGGTGCTTAAGACGATGACGGGCGGATTCCCATCCGCCCGTCAGCACCTGGTTCGGTGACTGCGTCATCGTCGAGTGGCTGTGCGCTCACTCGTCGGAGTACTTCTCAGCCCACTGTTCGGGATACTCGTCATCGTCGTCATCACTCCATGACGACTGGGACTGCTGACCGGACAGCTCGCGCTGCAGCGCGGAGAAGTCGGTTTCCGGGCTGTAGTACTTGAGGTCCCGAGCAATCTTGGCCTGCTTGGCTTTCTGACGGCCACGACCCATAGGTAAGACCCCCTGTGCGTCGACGAATCGGGCTGCTGCCCCCGGGAATTGATAGTTACGCTCACCAAGGGTACCCCGTGGTACCTGGATACGCGTAATCACCGTGACAGGAAGCTGGGAGTCAGCCGGACGATCGCCGATCACCAGGGCGCCATTGTGTGAGCTGCGTCATCCGATCCGGGGGCCTCCGATCACGGTTCAGTTACGGAATCGCCTTCACGGCATCTTCGCAAAGAAAAATTTTCAGTTCTGACCTGGGTTTACGATAGAACTGAGACAAAACCAATGGTCAGGCGCCTTCCACGGTGTCCTAGAGTTGGACATGTCGGACCGTGCGACCCATGGTTCGGCTCGTTCCCATCCCCCCGTGGTGAACGACCCACACAATAACGGAGGTGCTGAGCCATGCCGCATACCCAGGAGGGCGTGGACGGACTGCTGACCCCATCAGAGGTGGCGAAGCTGTTCCGCGTTGATCCCAAGACTGTCACGCGGTGGGCGCAGGCCGGCAAGCTGTCGGCCATTCGCACGCTCGGTGGTCACCGGCGCTACCGCCGCGGCGAGGTGGAAGCTCTGCTGCGCGACCAGGCCGGCTGAACCGCGCGCTGAACGCGCCGTCATCGAAGCCGCACACGGATCACCATCGGATGATCTGCTGTGCGGCTTCGTCATTCGCGGGCAGGGCCCGCACCCGTCGGCAGCAGCAGAGCGCCGACAGCCGCCGGGAACAGCGTCTGCGTGATCGTCATCAGCAGGACCGCCGCGGCGGCCCCGGAGGCGTCGGCACCCAGGGCCACGAGGGCCCCGGTCATGCTGGTCTCCACCACGCCGAGTCCGCTCGGGGTCAGCGGCACGAGGGTCAGCAGACGGCCCAGAGCGAACACCGCCGCGGCCTCCAGCACCGTCACGTCCAGACCGAACGCACTCGTGCACAGCGCCGCGAACGCCGCCGCCTGCAGGATGCGGGCCAGCAGCGGCAGCCACACCGCGGCGCCGCCGCCGGCGCGGGCGATCCGCAGGGACTCATCGTGCATCGCGGCCCCGTCGGCCGTGAAGTCCACGGAGCTGCGCCCGAACCCCTCGGAGAAGCCCTGTTCAATGCCCTGGGCGCGCTCCAGCAGCGCCGCGACGACCCGTCGGTTCACAGCCAGTGCGCCCACCGCGGCCAGCAGGACCAGCCCCAGCACCGCCCCGACGGCGAGGGCCGCGGCCGTGCCGCCGGTGATGCGGGCGGAGGCCGCGAGCAGTGCCGCACCGATCACGGGCAGCGCGATCGAGGTGAGGATGTCCGCGGCGGAGGCCACCGCGGTGCCCGCCGCAATCACCGAGCGGCGCAGGCCCGCGGTGCGCATGCGGGTGACGATCAGCGTCACCGCCAGGGTCGAGCCCAGCGGCACCACAGCGGACAGAGCGCCGGCGGCCGTGTTCGTGCGCAGCGCCGGCCCGAACGCGACGCCGGGGAAGCATCGGCGGAACCCTGCGGTGTCGATCAGAGCCGCCAGAGCCGCCACCACCAGCAGCGCGCCCACCCACAGAGGGCTGGTGGAGGTCAGGGACGACAGGATCTCGGGCCAGCCGGAGCGCGCGGCGCGGGGGATCAGGACGAGCACGATCAGCGCCGTCAGCGCGAGGGACAGCACGGCGACGACGACCCTCCACAGCGGGGGTCGAGCAGTGACATCGGGCTCAGTCATCGTGGTCATTCTTGCACGCGCCGCACCCGAGACTTTAAATGTCGCACCCCCTCAGTACAGTGGGAGCCATGGCTACAGTCACCACCATTCTCGTTCTGCTCCACGTCATCTGCTGGGCCGCCGCGTTCGGCATCTGGGTCGCCGCGGCGAAGACCCGCCAGCCCAACCCGGGCATGGCGCACGCCTCCGCCGGCGCCGCCGTGTTCGGCGCTCTCGCCATGGTCACCGCGGTCATGGCCGGCATGCAGGTGGACCACATGATCCTCGGCATCAAGCTGCTGATCGCGGTCCTCGTGGCCGTTGCCGCGTTCATCGCCATCAAGCAGCGTGAGAACACCAGCAGCGCCCTCTGGTTCGCCATCCCGGTGGGCCTCGTGATCAACATGATCCTCGGCGTCGCGTTCCTCTGACATGTCGCTGTTCGACGACTTCTCGCTGCCCGAATCCTTCCGCCGCCTGGAAGGGGTGAAGGCCGACGGGGACCGGGACAACCCCGAGACCCCGTCGGATGCCCCTGCCTCCGCGGGTGACTCGTTCGCTCCGGAGGAGGACTCGTTCCCGCCGGAGGACGCGTTTCCGCCGGAGAGCGAGCACTGGGGCTTCAGCGAAGCGCCGTCGGACTCCGATCTCCCTCCGGACGAGGCGTTCCCGCCCGAAGGCGATCCGGTGATGCCGCCCGAGATCGATATCGCGCCGATTCCCGATGACGTTCCGGAGCGGCAGCTGCACCGAGGTGCGCCCGCCTGGGGTGCCGCCGATGCGGGCGCTGTCGAGGAGATCGTGGCCGGTCTCAACGAGCCGCAGCGCCTGGCCGTGGAGCACCGCGGGTCCCCGCTGCTGATCGTGGCCGGCGCCGGCTCCGGCAAGACCCGCGTCCTCACCCGGCGCATTGCGCACCTGCTGCGCACCGGCACCGCCCTGCCCGGGGAGATCCTCGCGATCACCTTCACCAACAAGGCCGCCGCCGAGATGAAGGAGCGCGTGGAGGCGCTGATCGGCCCGGCCGGCCGGTCCATGTGGGTGTCCACGTTCCACTCCGCCTGCGTGCGGATCCTGCGCCGCGAAGCACAGGCCGCGGGTCTGAAGTCCACGTTCACGATCTATGACTCGCAGGACTCCCTGCGCCTGATCACGAACATCGCCAAGGACATGGGCCTGGACTCCAAGAAGATGCCGCCGCGCCCGTTCGCGAACAAGATCTCCTCGCTGAAGAACGAGCTGATCACCGCCGAACAGTTCGCGGAGGAGGCGAAGGACTCCCGCAACGAGTTCGACCGCACCATCGCCTCGATCTACACCACCTACACCGAGCGCCTCCGCCTGGCGAACGCGGTCGACTTCGATGACCTGATCGGCCTCACCGTCGCGGTTCTGCGCGACAACCCGGGAGTGCGCGACAACTACCGCCGGCGCTTCCGCCACGTCATGGTGGACGAATACCAGGACACCAACCACGCCCAGTACGAACTGGTGCGACAGCTCGTGGGCGATGACCCGCACGCCGACCTCACCGTGGTGGGCGACTCCGATCAGTCCATCTATGCGTTCCGCGGCGCCACCATCCGGAACATCATCGAGTTCGAAGAGGACTTCCCGACCGCGCGCACCATCGTGCTGGAGCAGAACTATCGGTCCACGCAGACCATCCTCTCCGCCGCGAACTCCGTGATCAGCGAGAACACCGGCCGCCGCGCCAAGCGCCTGTGGACCGACCAGGGCGACGGCCCCAAGATCACCGTGTACGTCGCCGATGACGAAGCCGCCGAAGCCCGCTACATCACCCGCCAGATCGACTCCCTCATCGACGACGGCCGCAAGGCCGGCGACATCGCGATCTTCTACCGCGCCAACGCCCAGTCCCGCGCCCTCGAGGATCAGCTGATGCGCGTCGGCCTGCCGTACAAGGTCATCGGCGGCACCCGCTTCTACGAGCGCCGCGAAATCAAGGACGCCATCGCCTACCTGCGGGTCCTGTCCAACCCGGCCGACGAGATCAACCTCCGCCGCATCCTCAACGTCCCCAAGCGCGGCATCGGCGACCGCGCCGAAGGCGCCGTCCTCGCCTTCGCCGAACAGGAGCGCATCGCGTTCAGCGAAGCCCTCGACCGGGCCGACGAAGCCCCCGGCATCGCCACCCGCTCCCTCTCCGCCATCCGGAAGTTCACGGCCATGATGGCGGGGCTGCGGGACAAGCTCGCGCAGGGGGAGGGGCCCGCCGACCTCCTCGAATCGATCCTCGCCGACTCCGGGTACGACGACGCCCTGCGCTCCTCCACCGACCCGCAGGACGAGTCCCGCCTGGAGAACCTCGCCGAACTGATCGCCGTGGCCGGCGAGTTCGAAGCCGACCAGGCCGCCGCCGAAGCCGCCGCCTCCGAATTCGACGGCGACGACGACACCGGCACCGCGGGCGACGGCACCGGAGGCGAGGGCGCGGCGGGTGCCGGCACCGATGCGGACGGCACGACCGCCGGGCCGGACGACCCGGCGGGCGGCATGGTCGAACAGTTCCTCGAGAAGGTGTCACTGGTCGCCGACGCCGACCAGATCCCCGACGGTGAGGACCAGTTCGTCACCCTCATGACGCTGCACACCGCGAAGGGACTCGAGTTCCCCGTCGTCTTCCTCACCGGCATGGAGGACGGCACCTTCCCGCACTCCCGCACCCTCCACGATCCCACCGAACTGGAGGAGGAGCGCCGCCTCGCCTACGTCGGCATCACTCGTGCACGCGAGCGGCTGTTCATCACCCGCGCCCAGATGCGCGCCGCCTGGGGCCAGCCCCAGTTCTTCCCCGCCTCCCGCTTCCTCGACGAAGTGCCCGAGGACCTCCTCGACGTGGTCCGCGCCGGCTCCACCACCGGCGGCTTCAGCGGCGGCTGGGGCGGCTCCTCCTGGAGCGACGACTGGGACAGCACGGGCAGCACGGGATCCGGCTACGGCTCCGCAGGGGCGAAGCGCGGCCCCTCCGTCACCGGCGTCGGCGTCGGCGGAGGGCGCCGCAGCGTGTCCCGCCCCTCGTTCGGAACCGGGCGGGCGGCGAAGAAGGCCAGCGAGCTGCCCGCGCTCGCCGTCGGCGACCGCGTCACCCACGACTCCTTCGGCATGGGCACCGTCTCCGAGGTCACCGGCCAGGGCGAGAAGACCCAGGTCACCGTGCAGTTCCGCGACCCGCACGGCACCAAGCGCCTGCTGCTGCGATACGCCCCCATCACGAAGCTCTGACACTCCCAGCGGGGGACCTTGTGCCTCAAACGGGGCGCCGCACCGCCCCTACTCTGGGGGAGCGGCCACCCCTCCGGCCGCCCCCGCTGAGAAAAGGAGCAGATGCGTGCGAATCGGCGTCCCCAACGAAGCGGCGGAAGGCGGCACACTCGTCGCCGCCACCCCCGCCACCGTCAAGAAACTCATCGGCCTCGGCTACGAGGTCGCCGTCCAGACCAGAGCCGGCGTCCCCGCCGCCTTCCCCGACACCGCCTACACCGACGCAGGCGCCCACATCGTCGGCGACGACGTCTGGACCAGCGACATCGTCCTCGCCCTCGACGCACCCCGCGGTGACCGCATCACCGCCATGGCGCCCGGATCCACCCTCATCACCCGCATGGCGCCCGGCCGCAGCCCCGAACTGATCGACCTGCTCGCCGAACGCAACATCACCGGCCTCGCCGTCGACGCCGTCCCGCGCATCTCCCGCGCCCAGTCGATGGACGTCCTCAGCTCCATGGCCAACATCGCCGGATACCGCGCCGTCGTCGAAGCAGCCTCCCGCTTCGGCCGCCTCTTCACCGGCCAGATCACCGCCGCCGGCCAGATGCCGCCCGCCACCGTGTACGTCATCGGCGCCGGTGTCGCCGGCCTCGCAGCCATCGGCACCGCCAACTCCATGGGCGCCATCGTCAAAGCCACCGACCTCCGGCCCGAAACCGCCGAACAGGTCGAATCCATGGGCGCCGAATTCGTCGCCATCCCCGCCGCCACCGAGAAATCAGCCGACGGGTACGCGAAGGAGATGACCGAGGACCAGGCCCGCGCCGCCGCGAAGCTCTACGCCGAACAGTCCGCGCAGGCCGACATCGTCATCACCACCGCCAACATCCCCGGACGCACCGCGCCCATCCTGCTGACCGCAGCCGATGTCGCCGCCATGAAGCCCGGCTCCGTCATCGTCGACATGGCCGCAGCCAACGGCGGCAACTGCGAACTCACCCGGCCCGGCGAAATCCACACCACCGACGGCGGCGTCCACATCATCGGCTACACCGACCTCGCCAGCCGCCTGCCCGGCCAGTCCTCCCAGCTGTACGGCCAGAACCTGGTGAACCTCCTCGCCCTCACCACCCCCGGCAAGGACGGGCAGCTCACCCTCGACCTCGAGGACGAGATCGTCCGCTCCATCACCGTCACCCAGGCGCGCCCGGAACCCGTCGGCCCCGCCGACGTCCTCTGGCCACCGCCCCCGGTGACCGTGTCCGCCGCGCCGGTCACGGCGCCCACCCCCGAACCGGAATCCGTGGACGAGCAGGCCCTCGCCGCCGAAGCGTCCCGCAAGCGCACCCTGCAGCGCCTCTGGATGAGTGCCGCCGGCATCCTCGGCGCCGCGCTCGTGCTCGCGTCTCCGCTCGCGGTCGCGCAGGACTACATGGTGCTGCTGCTCGCCGTGGTCGTCGGCTTCTACGTCATCACCGCGGTCACGCACTCCCTGCACACCCCGCTGATGAGTGAGACCAACGCCGTCTCCGGCATCGTCCTGGTCGGTGCGATCCTCCAGGTCGGGTCCTCGAACATCGCCGTCACGATCCTCGCCTTCCTCGCGATCGTCGTGGCATCCATCAACATCTTCGGCGGCTTCGCGGTCACCCACCGCATGCTCGCCATGTTCCGAACGGAGGCCTGAGCATGGACACCACCCTGCAGCTCATCGAGTGGACCGGACGGCTCACCAACCTTGCGTACCTCGCCTCCGCGATCCTGTTCATCCTCGCGCTCGCCGGCCTGTCGAAGCAGACCACGGCGCAGCGCGGCAACACCTTCGGCGCCATCGGCATGGTCATCGCCCTGGTCGCCACCATCGCCCGCGCCCTCGTGCAGTCCCACGTGGACCCGGCGAACTTCCACGGCCCCCTCGTCACCTTCATGCTGATCGCCCTCGCCATGGGCATCGGCGCCGCCATCGGACTGCCGATGGCGAAGAAGGTCGAGATGACCGGGATGCCGCAGCTGATCGCGATGCTGCACTCCTTCGTGGGTGCAGCCGCCGTCCTCATCGGCCTGAACTCGTTCCTGCACCCGCACGGCGTCACCGCCGACATCGCCCGCTTCCACCTCGCCGAAGTGTTCCTCGGCATCTTCATCGGCGCGATCACCCTCACCGGTTCGATCGTGGCGTACCTGAAGCTGTCCGCGAAGATGAAGGGCGCGCCCCTGGTGCTGCCCGGCCGCCACCTGCTGAACCTCGCGGCGCTGATCCTCACCCTCGTGCTCGGGGTCGTGTTCGTCGCCACCGGCGGCACCGGCGTGCTCGCCTGGATCTCGCTGATGCTGATGCTCGTCATCGCGCTGTGGCTCGGCTTCCACATGGTCGCCGCGATCGGCGGCGGTGATATGCCGGTGGTCGTCTCCATGCTGAACTCGTACTCCGGCTGGGCGGCCGCAGCGGCCGGCTTCATGCTCGGCAACGAACTGCTGATCATCGTCGGCGCCCTCGTCGGCTCCTCCGGTGCGTACCTGTCGTACATCATGTGCAAGGCGATGAACCGGTCCTTCATCTCCGTGATCCTCGGCGGCTTCGGCTCCGACGGCGGTGCCGCCTCCGGCGCCGACCGTGACTACGGTGCCCACACCGAAACCACCGCCGCGGAGGTCGCGCAGCTGCTCGCCGGATCCGAACACGTGGTCATCACCCCCGGCTACGGCATGGCGGTGGCGCAGGCGCAGTACCCGGTCGCGTCGCTCACCAAGAAGCTGCGCGAACGCGGCGTGGACGTCACCTTCGGCATCCACCCGGTGGCGGGCCGCCTGCCCGGCCACATGAACGTGCTGCTCGCCGAAGCGAAGGTCCCCTACGACATCGTCCACGAAATGGACGACATCAACGACGACTTCGACTCCGTCGACACCGTCCTCGTGATCGGCGCGAACGACACCGTCAACCCGATCGCCGAAGAGCCCGGGTCGCCGATCGCCGGCATGCCGGTGCTGAAGGTGTGGGACGCGAAGAAGGTCATCGTGTTCAAACGGTCCATGGGCGCCGGATACGCGGGCGTGCAGAACCCCCTGTTCTTCAACGAGAACTCGGACATGCTGCTCGGTGACGCGAAGGACTCCGTGGAGGCCATCAGCGCGGCACTGTGACCCGGGCCGTTCGGGCGCGGGCATCCCGGCGCTGACGGGCCAGCACCCCCTGCGGGGCGTCGACTCAGGTGAGCGGCGCCCCGCAGCCCTGTTCGGACAGGGGGCAGGTGCGGCAGCCGCCCGTCGGGCAGCTCGCCTGCGACAGGGTCCGGTCCACCCGGCCCATGCGCTCCAGGTGGCCGAGGGCGGCGTCGACGGTGCCGGCGTCCAGACCGGTCATCCGCTGCACGGCCTCCGCTGTCCCGGCGCCGGCGTCGACGGCGTCAGCGACGAGGGACAGCGGGCCCCGTCGGCCCCCGGCGGCGCTGCCGCGGCGAGTGCGGGGCATGCTGAGCCGGACCGCGGCCATCACAGCACCCGCGACAGGATCTGGAACACCGTGACGGCCAGTGCCCACGCGATCGAAAGCTGCAGGGCGATGCCGAACAGGGTCCAGCCCCAGCCGATCTCCCGCTTCTGCGCCGCGAGGGTCGCCACGCACGGGGTGTAGGCGAGGGTGAAGATCATGAACGCCCAGATCGCGGCCGTGGTGTGCCCACCGCTGGTGGTCTCGAACGTGTGGTGGATGGCGCGGCCGAGCTGGCTGCGGCCCTGCTGCTCAGCGTCCTGGGCCGACGGGTCCTCCAGCGCGTAGGTCTGCGCCCAGCTGGAGATCACCGCTTCCTTCGCCACGAAGCCGGTGACGAGGGCGCCGCTGGTGCGCCAGTCATCGAACCCGGCCGGGGCGAACACCGGGGTGATCACCTCGGCGCTCGCGGCGTACAGCGAATCCTGCGGAGCCACGGTGCCGAAGCGGCCGTCGGCCCCTGGAGCCGGGGTGGCCTGGAGCAGGAACACGAGGGTCACGCACGTCACGATGATGCCGGCGGCGGTCTGCAGGAACGCCCGCAGCTTCACCCACGTCACCGAGGCGATGATGCGCGGCACCGGCGCCTGGTACGGCGGCAGGTCCAGCACGAGGGGGCTGGACCCCATGGTGCGCCACAGGGTGGTGCGCAGCAGCAGACCCACCACGATCACGAGCGCCACCGATATGACGTACATCGCGAACACGACGGTGCCGGCGCGGTCGGGGAAGAACGTGGAGGCGAGCATGACGTACACCGTCAGCCGCGCGGAGCAGGACGTGAACGGGATCAGCAGGCTGGTGAGGATGCGCTGCTTCGCGTCCGGCAGCACGCGGGTCGCGGCGATCGCGGGCACGTTGCAGCCGAAGCCGACCAGCAGCGGCAGGAACGCTTTGCCGGGCAGACCGATGGCGCGCATGGCGCGGTCGGAGACGACAGCGGCGCGGGCCATGTACCCGGAGTCCTCCAGCAGCGCGAGCAGCAGGAACATGATCGCCATCAGCGGCACGAACGTCAGCAGGGCGCCCACGCCGGCGATGAGGCCGTCCACGAGGAACCCGGTCACCACTGGGTGGTCGATGTGCAGCGCTGCGAGCAGCCAGCGCGCGCCGTCGGAGACGGGGCCGGAGACGAGCTGATCCAGCCCGTCCTGCAGCGGCGCGGCGATCGTGGTGGTCAGTTCGAACACGCCCCACATGACCGCGAGGAACAGCAGCGGGCCGAGGATCGGGTGGAGGACGACCGAATCGATGCGGGAGGTGAGCGCGACCGGCGCGTTCGCGGCGCGCACCGTGGAGGCCTCGACCGCGGCGTCGATCCACGCGAAGCGCTCGTCGGCGAGGGCGAACTCGTCGGCCTCTCCGGTGGGCAGGTCCCGCTCGCGCGGCGCTGCCTGGTCGGCGTGCTCGAGGGCGCGGCCGACGGCGTCCTCCAGCTCGTCGAGCCCGGTGCCCTTGCGGGGGTCGATCGCGACGACGGCGCAGCCCAGGTGCTTCTCCAGGGCGGTGGTGTCCACGCGGATGCCGCGGCGGCGCGCCACATCCAGCATCGTCAGCGCGACCACCACCGGGTAGGGGTGCTCGCGCACCTGGGCGGCGATGTAGAGGGAGCGGGTGAGGGCGGTGGCGTCGGCGACGACGAGGACAGCGTCGGGCCGCTCCTGGATCGGGGCGTCGATCAGCAGGTCACGGGTGAGCTCCTCATCGGGGGACTGCGGGTCCAGGGAGTAGGCGCCGGGGAAGTCGATCGCATCGAATGGGCCGCGCGTGGTGGGCCAGGCGCCGCGGCCGATCTCCACTGAGGTGCCGGGCCAGTTGCCCATGGTGCGCTTCGACCCGGTGAGGGTGTTGAACAGGGTGGATTTGCCGACGTTCGGGGCGCCGACGAACGCCACCACCGGTGAGAGCGCCGGGGCGGTGCGGGTGGAGGATTCGCCGTGGCAGGACGGAGCGGCGGGGGAGACGCGGGCCATCAGGCGGCGTGGGCGGATTCAGCGGCCGCGAGGGCGCGGCAGGTGCGCCGGTCCAGCGCGATGCGGGTGGACGCGACTTCGATGACGCGGCCGCCGCCGACTGTTCTCTGCACGACCCGCAGACGCGACCCGGGCCGCAGCCCCATCTCACCCAGGCGCAGACGCAGCCCGGGATCGGGGTGGGCCGCGGCGAGGACGAGCTCGCAGAAGAGGGGTGCGCTCAGCAGAGTCGAATCGGTCATGGCCTGAGGTTAGGCTCCCCTCACCCGCTGAGCAAGACTCTGCGCAACCTCAAAGGAGCAGAATCCCGAAACCCGAGGTGACCATCGATGTGATCCGGGACTGACGTCCTCACTCCGCGAGCGCCGCTGCCACGATCGGCTCCAGAGCCGCCGGGTCGGTGAAGTCCTTCGTCTGCCCCCAGAACTGCAGCGTTTCACGATCGTCCTCGGTGCGAGCCGACTCCGGCTTGGACATCAGATAGGTCTTCAGCGCGAGCATTTTGGTGCGGTGCTTCAGCGACAGGCGCGGATGGTCGATGCCGCCGCGCAGGTGGAACGCGGTGACGCGCGGGGCGATATCGGCCGGGATCGCCTTCTCGTGCAGCTTCCGGATCGTCTCGGTCTGGGTCGGCGACGCCCACGCGACGGTGGCGAACAGGGCGCGCGCGTCGGGGCGGGCGCGCACAGCGTCGGCGAAGGCGCCCATCCCCTGCACGCTGCCGCCGTAGTTGCCGCCGAGGCCGATGATGACGTCGAGGATGCCTTCCGCACCGGCGAGGAGGCCGACGGGGTCCTCTGCGGCACGGGCGTCGATCAGTCGGACGGTGCAGCCCGTCGCCTGCAGCTGCTCGGTCAGCCAGTCGGCGTAGCGGCGGGTGTGGCCGTAGCAGGAGGCGAACAGGATCGCGACGCTGCGGTCGTCGCCTCGGTCTGCGCTTCTGCTGGGGGTCATGGGGGCTCCTTCGGTGCGGTCACTGGGTGACGGTGATGAGGGCGCGGGCTCCGCGCTCCATGTCGGCGAACGCGTGGTTGACGGCGGTGTAGGTGCCGGGCTCACGGAACACCATCTCCACGAACCCGCCCTGGGCTGAGGAGAGGTCAAGCGCCTGCGCGCCGCCGCCGTTCGGGTTGTCGGGCCGCAACAGGTACTCGCCCTCCTTGAACACGGTGTCGAACACGGCGCCGACCACATGGAACGACAGGCTGCGGGTGGGGCCGGCGGCGAGCACCCAGATGCGGATGCGTTCGCCGACCTTCGCGGTGAGCGGCTCATGCACGTACTGGGTGGCGTGGCCGTTGAACACGGTGAAATCGGGCCGCTCGGCGTGGATCTTGTCCGCGCTGATGGCGTGTGCGCCCGTGCCGGACTTCTCGGTGGGGGAGAGGTAGTGGTCGGACTGGACGAGGACGTATTCGCGGTCCGCGGCCGCGATCCCGCGCGGCGGCACGATGACGGCGCCGAACATGCCGCCGGACAGGTGGTGGGTCATCGGCATGGTGGAGCAGTGGTACAGCCATATCCCCGCGTGGTCCGTGGTCAGTGGGTAGTGGAGGGAGGCCCCCGGCTTGATCCCCTGCATGTAGACGCTGGGGGAGACGGTGCCGGCGTGGAAGTCCATGGAGTGCTCCATGGCGCCGCGGTTCGTCACGGTGACGGCGATCTCCTGACCGAGGTCGGCGCGGATCACCGGCCCCATCACGGTGCCGTTGAACGGCATCGCCTGCATCATGACACCGGGCGCGATCTCGAGCTCCTTCTCACCGGCGGTGATCTCCAGGGCGGGGCCGACGGGTTCCGGCATCCGCGGGTCCCGGGCCGTGACCGATGGGACCTCACCGAAGTCG
Source organism: Helcobacillus sp. ACRRO (assembly GCF_022347125.1). Classification (NCBI taxonomy): domain Bacteria; kingdom Bacillati; phylum Actinomycetota; class Actinomycetes; order Micrococcales; family Dermabacteraceae; genus Helcobacillus; species Helcobacillus sp. ACRRO. Next base: position 34,590 of record NZ_JAKRNG010000001.1, on the reverse strand, counting down.
GCGGTGACTCGGGCCAGCGGATCGGCTCCGGCATCGCCCGGCTCGGCGCCGTGGTGACTGTGTCCTTCGGTGCGGGAGTCACTGCTGCTCTCGGTGCCGCTCGGTGCGCCGTCGGCGACGATCTGCAGCTCCATCCCCATGGACCGGTGGCCCACGATCGAGCACCAACCGGTGATGCTCCGGTCGATCACACCGGCCTTCAGGGTGGCCCTCTGCCCGGCGCTGATGCGGCCGGACGCGGCGCCGGTGTCGAGGACGAGGTCGTGGATCTGGGTGGGGTCGTCGTTGATGACGGTGATGACGAGCTCATCGCCCGCGGGCACGGTGATGCGGTCCGGGTCGAACCGCATCGTGTCCTTCGCACGGACCGTGACGGAGGTGGTCCGGCCCGTCGGGAGCACCGCAGCCGTCCCATCGCCGGTGCCCGCGCCCGGGGAGCTGCCCGACCCGCTTGCTGCGCTTCCGGTGGCGGCCGGGTCGGCGGCCCGGCCCATCGCCGACAGCCCCAGCACGCTCGCCACGGCGAGCACCGCGCCCGTCAGGTGGCGGCGGTTCAGGTTCGTCGCGGCGGAATCCGTCGGGCGTGCAGCCTCCGTCGGCCGCCCCGCTTCCGCCAGCCGCACTGCCTCCGCCGGCCGCCCCGCCTGAGCCAGCTGCCCCGTCTGCGTCGGCGGCGCTGCGGGCATCCCGAGGTCTGCGCGCTGCTGGAGGCGCTCGCGGACACTCACCCGCACCATCCGCTTCATCAGCACGATGAACGAAGCGAGCACCAGCAGTGCCAGCAGCGACACGAGGATCCGCGAGACGGACCCGAACTGCTCCGGTGCTCCCGTGCCGAACGTCAGGCCGAGGAACAGGGCGCGGGGGAGAAGCGCGTCGGACTCCGACAGCGCGAACAGGGCGATGGCCAGGTTCAGCGCCACCACCCGGAACACGGCGAGGCGGCTCATCTCCGCCAGGCCCGCCTGCACCGCGCGCGGCCCGCCGCCCATGATGGTGGGCATCAGGAAGCTCATAGCTCCCAGCAGCAGCTGCAGGCCGAAGCCGACCACGAACGGCACCGTCAGCGCCTTCACCGTGGACGCCAGCAGCGAGAAGTTCAACGGGGAGGCGGCTGCTTCGCCCACGGGGGCGCCCGTGTGACTGATCCACATCACCAGCAGCGCCACCAGCGTCCCGGCGAACCAGACGATGCCCGCACCCATCGACAGCGCCGGGAACAGCGGCACCTCCGCCGCATGCTTCTGCCGTGCCGACTGCACCGCCAGGCGCGCCAGCTCGGATGCGATCACCAGGAACCCGATCACGTACAGCACGAGCCCCGCCGCACCCATCAGCACGTTGTTCATCAGCGCGCCGCCGACCGCGATCAGCAGTCCGACCAGCATCACGATCAGCATCGCGGAGGTGCGCTGCGCCCGCTCGAGCCGCATCCGGGTGCGCAGGATCGTGGGCCACAGGGTGAACAGGGTGGCGCACGCAGTCAGGCCGAGGAAGCCGAGGATGTTCACCAGCTGGTGCGCGAGCAGCACCCGGCCCTGCCACGGCTCACCGGGGGAGAACGCGAGGACCGCGCCGAGAGCCGCCCCGATCGGCAGCAGCATCGCGGCGGTGGCGTAGGTGCGGATGACGAACGCGAACCGGGGCGCGACCGCGGCCCGGATCTGCTGGATGAGGAAGCCCGCCCACCACAGCACGGTGGCGCTCACCCCGACCGCGCCGAGCACGGTCACGACCGGCAGATCGGCGACCATGCCGATCATCGTCACGGCGATCATCCCGGTATGGATCCACAGGCGCCGCACCTGGGTGGGTCGGGACTCCTCCGCCAGGCGGGTCTTCAGGAGCGCCTCGGTGAAGTGCTGGCCCCACAGCATGATCGAGGTGGTGACGAGGCCCAGCGTCACCATGTGCACCAGCAGCCACCGGTACTGCGGGATGACCGGGTGGACCCCGACGGAGATCAGCAGCGCCGCCATCCACCAGATGATCGGCCTCGAGGCCTGTCGATGCCACGAGGCGCGGCGCTTCGGTCGGGCGCCGGGAGAGCTGGGCGGGGAGCCGAGGGAGGGGACGCGCGCTGAAGCCATAGTGGCCTCAGGCTACGCGCGGTCACGCGGGCAGGGGAGGGCTCAGGTCCCGGTCATCGGCGACGGCCGCGAGACCGCTGCGCGTCCGTCTCCTCCTCGATCGGCTCCTCCTCCGGCTTCCAGATCGTGAAGAGGGTCCAGCCCATGCGCACCACCACGAGGGCGAGCGCCACGATCACCACGGCCTGCCACGGGATCGGCGCCACGCGGGAGATCACGGCCCACAGCACGAACACGGCCAGTGCCATCAGCAGGGCATCGCGCACCCCGTTCTTCAGCCGGGTGCCCACGTTGGCGCGGCGGTAGTGGTTCTGTGCGGCGACCGCGGTGGCGGCAGCGGTGCGGCGGGCGTTCGCGCGGGAGGCCCGGGTGGACTTGTCGGCGGTGCGGGCGGCGGCGCGGGCGTGCAGACGGGCGTCGTCCACTCCGCGGCGCAGCGACTCCTTTGCGGCGGGCGCCTGCTTCTGTGCAGTGCGCTGCGCAGCCTTCGCGTAGGTCTTCCAGTCGGCCACGGAGCCTCCTCGGTCAGGAACGGGTGGATGGCGGGGGCGCGTCGGCCGGCCCCCGGTGGTGGGCAGCGGTCAGTCGCGGAAGCGGATGTCGGTGCCGCGCTGGTCGTCCACGCCGCGGCGGGGCGGTCCCGGCCGACGGCTGCGGCGGTTCATCAGCGCGTTCAGCCCCACATTGAGGACCACCGTCAGCACAAGCGACAGGATCAGGGAGGAGAACGTGCTGCGCACACCCACCAGGCGCAGGACCAGGAACAGTGCGAGCACCACGCCCAGCGGGAACAGCAGGCTCGAGCCGCATCCGCCGCGGCGCGAGCTGCCGGAGTAGAAGAACATGCCCCCATGATGCCGCATCGCCCTGGACCCCATCGCCCTGGACCGCGGCACCGCCGTGCCCGGGTGTTCGGATCCCTGCCGGAGACTGCCCCGTCCGCTGCCCGGCAAGCAGGAGTGGGACGACGGTGGCGCGCGATACAGTTATGCCCGAACGCAGGCGGCACGCTGACCAACGAGGGTCACCCGCCCACGTCAAGACGAGAGGACGTTATCTCCGTGGACCTGTTCGAATACCAGGCGCGCGACATCTTCGAGAAGCACGGAGTCCCCGTGCTGCCCGGCGCCGTCGCCGAGGATCCTGCCAGCGCCCGTGAAGCAGCCGAGAAGATCGGCACCCCGGTCGTGGTCGTGAAGGCACAGGTGAAGACCGGCGGTCGCGGCAAGGCCGGTGGCGTGAAGGTGGCGAAGTCGCTGGACGAAGCCGAGCAGTACGCCGAGCAGATCCTCGGCATGGACATCAAGGGCCACACCGTGCACCGCGTCATGATCGCGGCCGGTGCGGACATCGCCGAGGAGTACTACTTCTCCCTGCTGCTGGACCGCGCGAACCGCACCTACCTCGCCATGTGCTCCAAGGAGGGCGGCATGGAGATCGAGCAGCTCGCCGTGGAGCGCCCCGAGGCCCTCGCCCGCATCGCCGTGGACCCGAACGTCGGCATCGACGACGCGAAGGCGAAGGAGATCGTGGACGCCGCCGGCTTCGATGCCGAGACCGGTGAGAAGATCGCCCCCGTCCTGCAGAAGCTGTGGGCCGTGTACCGCGACGAGGACGCCACCCTGGTCGAGGTGAACCCGCTGGTCAAGACCGCTGACGGCGACATCCTCGCCCTCGACGGCAAGGTCACCATCGACGAGAACGCCGACTTCCGCCACGAGGACCACGCCGCCCTGGTCGACACCAAGACCGAGGACCCGCTGGAGGCCAAGGCGAAGGCCATGGACCTCAACTACGTCAAGCTCGACGGCGAAGTCGGCATCATCGGCAACGGCGCCGGCCTGGTCATGTCCACCCTGGACGTCGTCGCCTACGCGGGGGAGGAGCACGGCGTGAAGCCGGCGAACTTCCTGGACATCGGCGGCGGCGCCTCCGCTGAGGTCATGGCCAACGGCCTGGACGTCATCCTCGGCGATGACCAGGTGAAGTCCGTGTTCGTCAACGTGTTCGGCGGCATCACCGCCTGCGACAAGGTCGCCGAGGGCATCGTCGGCGCGCTCAGCAAGCTGGGCGAGAACGCCACCAAGCCGCTCGTGGTCCGCCTCGACGGCAACAAGGTCGATGAGGGCCGCGCCATCCTCACCGAGGCGAACCACCCCCTCGTCACCCTGGCCGACACCATGGACGGCGGCGCCGCCAAGGCAGCCGAACTCGCTGCGAACTGAAAGAGAGCCTGAAGAAGCATGTCGATTTTTCTTGACAAGAACAGCAAGGTCATCGTCCAGGGCATGACCGGCTCCGAGGGCATGAAGCACTCGCAGCGGATGCTCGACTCCGGCACCCAGGTCGTCGGCGGTGTCAACCCCCGCAAGGCCGGCCAGAGCGTCGAGTTCGACGGCGGCCGCTCCGTGCCCGTGTTCGGTTCCGTCGCCGACGCCATGAAGGAGACCGGCGCCACCGTGTCCGTCCTCTTCGTGCCGCCGAAGTTCGCGAAGGACGCGGTCATCGAGGCCGTTGACGCCGGCATCGAGCTCGCCATCGTCATCACCGAGGGCATCCCCGCGAAGGACGCCGCCGAGTTCTTCAACTACGCGAAGGACAAGGGCACCACGCGCCTCATCGGCCCGAACTGCCCCGGCATCATCTCCCCGGGACAGTCCAACGCCGGCATCATCCCCTCGAACATCACCGGTCCCGGCAAGCTCGGCCTGGTGTCGAAGTCCGGCACGCTGACCTACCAGATGATGTACGAGCTCAGCGACATCGGCTTCACCACCGCCATCGGCATCGGCGGCGACCCGATCATCGGCACCACCCACATCGACGCCCTCGAAGCGTTCGAGAACGACCCGGAGACCGCCGCGGTCGTCATGATCGGTGAGATCGGCGGCGACGCCGAGGAGCGCGCAGCCGACTACATCAAGGCGAACATGACGAAGCCGGTCGTCGGCTACGTTGCGGGCTTCACCGCCCCGGAGGGCAAGACCATGGGCCACGCCGGCGCCATCGTGTCCGGCTCCTCCGGCACCGCAGAGGCGAAGAAGGCGGCCCTGGAGGCCGCCGGTGTGAAGGTCGGCAAGACCCCCACCGAAACCGCTGAGCTGATGCGCGAGATCATCAAGGGCCTCTGAGCCCTCACCGCCGCATCCGGCCGCGCCCCGATGGGCTGGCCTCTGGTCGCGGCAGCACCCGTCGGACGCCGTCCTCTCCACCGCACCCGGTGGGCAGGGCGGCGTTCGCCGTTCCCGGCGCCCCGGCCGACCGTCGGCTTCCAGAGCGCTTCCCGTGGTGGCCACGCTGCTCTCCCGCCGACGCGCCGCCCCAACCCGATACAGTGTGACCAGCTGAAAGGGAGGGCGCGCCGTGAGCGATCTGATCGATACCACCGAGATGTACCTGAAGACAGTGTTCGAGCTGCTGGAGCTCGGCATCACGCCGATGCGCGCCCGCATCGCCGAACGGCTCGGACAGTCCGGCCCCACGGTGTCGCAGACGGTCGGCCGGATGGAGCGCGACGGCCTGCTGTACCTCGATGACTCCCGCGTCATCCACCTGACCGAGGAGGGCCGCGGGATCGCCGGTGCGGTCATGCGCAAGCACCGACTCGCCGAACGCCACCTGATGGACGTCCTCGGTCTCGAGTACGAGCTCGTGCACGACGAAGCCTGCCGCTGGGAGCACGTGATGAGCGAAGACGTGGAGCGCAAGATCGCCGCCATGCTCACACCGCCGTACGCCGACCCGTACGGCAACCCCATCCCGGGCCTGGCCGCGCTGGGGGTGACGGCCGACGGGTCCGGCCCCCATGGCGGTCGCCGGCTCGGCGACGGTGTTCAGCGCCTCGTGCAGGTGGAGCTGCCGGAGGGCGGCGAGGTGGAGCTGACGGTCGACGCCATCGGTGAGGTCATCCAGTCGGACGTCGAATTCCTGCGGGATCTGAAGGACTGCGGGATCGTTCCCGGGGCGCGAGTCACGGTCGCCTCGGATGCGGATTCGCTGGTGATGACGGGGCCGTCGGGCCGGGAGATCACCCTGACCCCCAGTGATGCCGGCCACATCTGCGTGACCCAAAGGTAAGGCCCCTTCCACGAGGGTAAAGGTCTGTCAAAACCCAGGTAGAGGTTCGTCTGGTCCAGTGGGGAACAGTCCCCGCCTTCCGTAGGTTGGATGTCGGTTCCCGGGGCGACCCGGGTCGGAATCCGTTCCGAAACAACAGTGCTCAAGAACTCCGCGGACCGCCTCGCAGCCCTGATGGGCGCCGGCCCGCGAACGATCCGGAAGGTCTCCTGTGGCTCCTCGCTCCATGCCCACTCACCGCGGCACCCCGCGCGGCATCCTGTCCGCACCGATCGGTCGTAAGACCGCCGGCGTGATGCTCGCTGCCGGCTTCGTCGTCTCCGGTTCCGCTTCGGCCGCCATGGCCAACGGTTCCTCCGAGACCGGCAACAACGCCGGTGCGTCCACCGCTCCCTCCACCGTGACCATCCCGGTCGCTCTCGCGGAGGGCGACAAGGCCGAGGGGGCCTACGGCGCGATCGTGAAGCAGGACAAGGTCGAGGTCAAGACCGACGAGAAGACCGACGCCCAGCGTGAGCAGGAGCGCCGCGAGGCTGAGCGGCGCGAGGCCCAGGAGCGTGCCGAGCGCCAGGAGCGTCAGGAGCGCCGCGAGGCCCAGCAGCGCGAGGAGCGCAACCAGGAGCGCGAGAACAACCGCAGCAACAACCGCGAGCGCAGCAACAACCGCGAGCGCAACCAGGAGAGCGAGAACAACCGCAGCAACAACCGCGAGCGCAACCAGGAGCGCGAGAACAACCGCAGCAACAACCGCGAGCGCAACCAGGAGCGCGAGAACAACCGTAGCAGCAACCGCGAGCGCACCAACGATCGCGAGCGCAGCAGCGAGCGTCGCGGCAACGGCGACGACCAGCGCTCCGAGCGCAGCAGCAAGCGCTCCTCTGCTCCCTCCAACGCAGGGCGCGGCAGCTCCATTCTCGCCACCGCCCGCAGCGGCATCGGCACCCCGTACGTGTGGGCCGGTTCCACCCCGTCCGGCTGGGACTGCTCCGGCTTCACCTCCTGGGTCTACGCCCAGCACGGCATCCACCTTCCGCACTCGGCTGCTGGCCAGGTGGCCGGCGCCAAGCGCATCTCCGCTTCCGAGGCCCGCCCCGGCGACCTCGTCTACACCCCGGGCCACGTCGGCATCTACGCCGGCAACGGCAAGATCGTGGACGCCGGCCGCTCCGGCAAGCTCACCACCGAGCGCAAGCTCTGGAACGCCAACTGGAGCTACTACCGCGTCGGCTGATTCCAGTCGCCTCTTCGACACTGTGACGAGCGGATTCCGGCGCTGACCACGCCGCCGCTCAGCGAGAACCCCACCGTAGCCCCGTCGGGCCGGTGGGGTTCTCGCATTGCCTGCACCCGGCCCGACTACTGTGAGACCCATGCTTCTGCTCCGGAACCTCATCAGCGTGCTCGCGGGGATCGTCTCCCTTGCGGCGGCACTCCTGCTCGTGCCCGCCACCTGGCTGCAGGACAACATCGTGGACCGCGGCGGGTTCCTCACCGTCACCCGACCGATCGCTGACACCCCGCAGACCCGCCAGGACCTCACCGCCCCGGCGGTCGACGAGATCCACAGCCTCGTGGACGTCCCCGAATTCCTGAAGGGGCAGGTCGATGCCCTGATCGCGAAGGGCGTCAAGACCGTCACCGGCACACGGGAGTACCAGCAGATCTGGGACCAGACCATGCGCGACCTGCATGAGTCGATGGTGCAGGGCGGCAGGGTCGAGGTGAAGCCGGACCTGATGCCGGCGTACGATTCGATCGTCGGCCCGATCGAGGACGTCCTGCCGGTGCCGGTGCCGCGCCCCAGCACCCTGCAGCCCACCATTGCCTCGTTCGATGCGGGATGGATGCAGTGGATCCTCCTGCTCACCGAGAACCGCGCAGCTCTCGGCGCCATCGCCCTCGTGGGCCTGGCGCTGATGCTGCTGACCGCCACCCATCGCGGAGCGTCGCTCATCATGTACGGCATCTTCGCCGCCGTGTTCACGGCGCTCATGTGGTTCACGGTGACGAACCTCCCCGCGCTGGTGCCGAACGTGATCGACAGGGCCCCGTTCGTCGGCCAGATCGTGACGGCGTTCGAAGAGAAGGCGATCAAGGACCTGCCCCACGGCGTGAGCCTCGGCATCGCCCTGGCGGCGGTCAGCGCGCTCATCGGCATCGTGCTGATGGCGATGCGGGCCGCCCGCGATCACCGCAACCGCACCGGCACGGGCCGTGGCCCCACCAGCAGTGGGAGCGGGGCTCGAGGCCAGAGCTGGCCCGGCCCGGCGGCTGGGCACGCTGCGGCGCCGGCACCCGTCGGCCGCCCCGGCAGCGCTGGCGGCGGGGGAGGCGGCAGCTGCGCCCCCGAGGGCGGCAGCTGCGCGCCGGGTCGCTGACACCAGCAGCCGACGGGTGCGCGGCCCCGCCCAGGTCCGATTGTTATCAACTGGTTACACTGGCATCTTCGAACGCACGCCCCTGACGGGGAGATGGGAGCAGTCATGGGGGTCCTCTCCTTCCTGCGCACAGACAAGACCGCGACCGACGACGCCAAGAAGGCGATGAAGGAAGCCCGCACCGGTAAGGACGCGGGGGCGCTCGAAAGCCTCGTCAACACCTTCCGCGACATCGGCATCGACGGCAAGGCCACCTTCGCGTCTGCAAAGACCGTTGCCAAGCGAGCGAAGCGCCGCCGCTCCACCGAACGCGCCGTCAAGAAGATCATCGCGAGCCACCGACGCCGCGCCACCGTCGGCGGCTTCGTCACCGGTCTCGGCGGCGCCATCACCCTGCCGGTGATGCTGCCCGCAAACGTGCTCGAGTTCTACGTCATCGCCACCCGCATGACCGCCGCGATCGCGAGCGTGCGCGGTTACGACATCAACGACCAGGAGATCCGCACCCGTATCCTCGCCGCCCTTGTCGGGGAGGAATCGGGGGACCTGCTCGGCTCCGTCGGACTCGGCCCGGTCGGCGGCGCGGCGAGCCGCCAGGTGGCGAAGCGCCTGCCGCAGTCGGATGTCTCTCGCATCACCAAGGCGATCGGCGCCCGCGCTGTGCGCCGCTTCAGCCTGCGCTCCGCCCGCCTGTTCGGCAAGGCGATCCCCGGCGCTGGTGGCGTCCTCGGTGCGTGGGCGGACCGCCGCGCGCTGAAGAAGATCGCGCAGACGGCGAAGGCGACGTTCCCGCCGCTGTCCCGCAAGGAGCTGAAGGCAGCGGCGAAGGCGCAGAAGAAGCGCTGACGCGAACGGCCCTGGGGGCCTCCCGGCCCGGCCGGCGAGCGGACGATCGGTCTGCGCATTCGGGAACTTCCGTGCGCGGATCCCCGAATACGACGATGGATCGGCCCGGAGCCCGCACGGTCACGGCGCGAAATCGCCGCGGCGATGACTGGACCCCAGGTCGGCGCCTGAAGAAGGCGCTGACCTGGGGTCCTATGTGTGCCCCCGAGACGATTCGAACGTCCGACACCGGCTTTAGGAGAGCGTTCCCGGTGCTACCGGGCATCATTGGCGCTTGCTGGGAAGCGGCGAAAGCCCTGGTCAGAGCGCATAACTCTTCCTGCCCTTAGTGTCTCACCATTGGCGTTTGTTGCCAACCCTGGTTGGTTCTTGGTACGTTTTCGAGCCCCTTTCGAACGCAACCAGAGTAGTAGAACAGGCGTCCTATTCCCTTAGATCGCTCGTGCCTCGAACTCGTAGTGGTGGACGCGCCCGTTGACCGCGAACGGCTCGGGAACGCCAACGATGCGGAACGTCCTCCCGAGAATCTGCACATGCTCGTTGTGAGCAATGTCCGTTGCCGATGGTGGCAGCAGGACACGGAACCGTTCATTGGCGACCGTGCCGCCGGTCTCTCCGCGCCATGCCTCAGTCGTGGTCAGGGGGAAGAACTCGCCACGGTAGACCTTGGTTTCGTCCGGCGCGTAGATGGGATTGCCGTACCGGTCCCGCCCGATCTCCCCACCTTTGCGGGTGACGCTGATCTTGGTGTGCCCGATCATGCTGCCTTCCTCCGGTACCGATCCAGGACAGCACGCTCAGCAAGACTCCACCCTCGGAAGCCCTCGTTCATGCTGAGTGCTCCGACCTGGTACCGGATCTGCTCGGGGTTGGCGACGAGGCGGGCCGTGGCGGTCACCAGAACGGAGAACACGTCCGGCTTCACCTCGTTGATGTTCAGGGGGTTGAAGCCGCCGCCCCGGGTGTAGGCGTAGGCCATCATCCTGATGGTGTCGGCGGATGACGCCACCTGCTTCTCCAGGTCAGTGTCATCGCGCCGTCCCATCAGGTCCAGCACCTCCCATGTCACCAGGGCGGCGTCCTTCATCAGTCGGCGTCCTTGCTCAGCACCACGACGCCCTCGGGGTGCAGCAGCCCAAGGTCAAAACGAGCGGTCACGCGGATCGCCTGCTCGTCGTACTCCGCAAAACGCTCGGACAACAGAGTGACGGACGGGTTGGTGTCGCGAGCAACAGCCACCTGGGACATGTCAGCGAGGACAGCGGTTCCCTCGGGCAGCTTGTTCGTGACGGTGACGGGGACACCGAACAGGCGGTGCGTGGCGTCACGGGTGATGTCGGACTCCAGGATGTACTTGCCGGAAGAGTCCTTCATCTTGCGGATGGAGAAGAAGTCCGCACCGGACAGGAACCACCGGTTCGGGGTGACTTCCTCGGCGCTGGTCATGGCGAGGGCATCCAGCAGGGAGTCGGCATCGGTGGAGTCCAGGGTGCCCTTCTGGACACCGGCCTGGTTGATGATGCCGGTGACGGAGTTGTCGCTGCCGTCACCAGCGAGGAACGCGTCATCCAGCTTGCGGGCAACGTCAGCGACCAGACGGGCCTTCAGCACGGAGTCCAGACCGATGACGGACTGGCGCAGCAGCTCGTTGGTGAACCGGACCATCGTCTTGATGGACTTGCGGTCGTTCGGCATCAGACGGACTTCACCGAACTGCACATCGTGCTCGGGGATCAGTTCGCCCTCACCAACCCAGGACGGTTCAGTGGAGGACACCAGGCGGGGGATTCGCAGCGGAGAAGCGGTGTCGAAGATTCGGGGTCCGCTGGCGAGGACGATGGACTCGGACTCCAGCGGCTGCAGCAGGAGGGAGGACACCTGCTCGTGCAGCAGCTGGGGATTGGATGCGGTTGTTTCAACCATTGTGTGGTCCTTTCAGACGAGAGCTTATTCTTTGGTTCGCTCGTCGCCAGGACTCACACGAGAGATGAGGGTGGAGAACCTGTCTCCACCCTCATCAGCACTCCAAGGAGGAGGGGCACTGTCAGAATATCATTCCTCAACCGTGATTGTGTGGACGATATCGGCTTTCAGTGCCAGTTTCGTTGCACCGTGTTCGTCGTTGAAGTAGATGAATCCGCTTTGGTGGTGGAGGAACTTCGCTGCCTGAACTTCCCCGTAGTAGTCGGCTTGTTTGATCCCGTGGTTGATGATGAACGTCTTCATGGTGGTTCCTCTCATGCTCGGGCTCGGAGAAGTGCGGCGAGGTCCACGTCTGCCGTGGTGGACCGGATGCCCTGCCCAACGTCGCCGTAGGGGGTTCGGGACGCCAGGTGAGGCTTGCGCTCCAGGAGGGCGTCAATCGCTTCTGTGAGCGCTTCGGTGTCCTCCAGGTGGTCCGGGTTGAACGGGAGGTCCGTGGGGTCTGCTAGGCGGCCTGTGGCGTCCACGAGGGCGACATGCAGCCGCTCGGCGTATTCGTCAGCGCGCTTGGCTCGGGTCCGGTACTGAGCGGCCTCGTTGCGCAGTTTCTCCACGTATTCCCGTGGGAACGTCTCGGGCTGATCCTCCGTAGTGTTTTCCCCAGATTCGTGGGAAACCTCTTCGCGGTTGGTGTCCTCGGATGTGGTCTCGTTGCTCATGTTCTCGTTGTCAGTGGTCATTTCCTGGCCTTCCTCTTCTCGGCGTACTTCCATGCTTCTTCGGTCACTTCCTCGAATTCGTCAATGGCAATAGTTGTGGGGATCTGTCGACACGTGCAGCCCTTATGGGTCTGGATCGGGTAGTCCTTCGGCCACACGCGGCCCTCACGGGACCACCATTCGCACAGCTGACAGGCCGATGACTCCATGCCGCGCTTCCACCCGGTCACCTTCTCGGAGTCCTGCATCTGGCGGTGGAACGCGTCCTGTGCAGCCCTCACCAGTTCAGCGGTGACCATGCGGCCCGCCGCCATGACGGCTGTGTGTTCCGTGGACAGGCACGTGGTGGACGCGGTGATGAGGCGGGCATGGTCCACCAGTGGCAGTGGGGCGGCGGTAGCGGAAGGGGTCTCCCCGATGGTGAGCAGGATGTCCCGGCACGCGGCCTGCCCAAGGATTTGCGCTGATTCGATGGACGTGGACGCCACTCGTGCGAGGGCGCGCGCCGCCTCGTCAATGCTGGTGAACTCCCCGTCCAGGTATGCGGCAGCGATACCCTCAGCGGCCTTCCTCGGGCCGTCCTGCATCCGCTCCAGCAGGTCTGTGAACGTCATGACGCCACCAGCTTTCCAGCGAGTCCAGCGGCGGCCTGGTCGACGTGCTCAGTGCGCCGCGCTGCCTGGATCTCGTCGATTTCGTCAGTGGTGTACCCGAGTCGGCGCAGTGCCCATGACGCGGGCAGGATTCCCGCCTGCACCAGCTTCACCGTGGCGTCCGCTTCCTGAGCGACAGACCTCGTGGCGGGGTCCGACCAGGTGATGCGCACCGTGTAGTCCTCGGGAGCGGTGCCGTTCTCCACAGCGAGGATGAGCCGCGCCACGGTCTCCCACGCCCGCCCGAACGCCGCCTGTTTCTGCTCGGCGCGTGCAGTCAGTGACGCCTCGGAAGCGCGCAGGGAGTCAGCCGACGGCGGCTGGTTGGAGGTGATGCCAACCATGTGATCCGGAAGGCCACTTATCGCCTGCATCTGCTGAACAATCGCGGTGATAGCGGACTCATACGATCCCAGGTCGGAAGCGGGCAACTGACCGAACCGTGCACCTTCCTCTTCGGCGACCATCATGCGGTGGCCCTCGGGGAAGGGGTTGTGCACGATGCCGTCCTCGTCCTCTTCCAGCTCCACACCGGTCACCCAACGGCGGGGCCGCGCGAAGTACTCCGAGCCCACCATTAGGTCTGCCAGCAGCTTGTTCAGCGCGTCCTGCAGCGGCATCAGGTCTCGGAGCTCACTCGTGGCAGGGGTGGTGAGGCGGTCCGTGTTGCGCAGCTCCACCACCGGAACCCAACCGGTCGGGTTCGGCACCGTGGATGTGACGGTGAAGCCGGTGACAGCGCTCGTGGTGTTCGCTGTGTAGCGGGTGATGCGGTCCCGCCCGTACACGACCGCCTCAGTGGTGGTGTCGGTGGTCCAGCGCTTCACAGCAGCAGTCACATGCCGGGTTGCCGGGTCACGGACTACAGCGACATGCCGCGCGTCCTCAATCGACACCGTGGCCTTCCCAGCGGTGTCGGCCCACACAATCGCGAAGGACTGCCCAAGTGCCAGGGCTTCACGGTGGGCAACCCCGGCGAGCTGGTCCAGGTCGTTACGGACCCATGCGCCCCACAGCTGGTCACTGTGGGCACCGTCGACACGGAACCCCGTTACGCGCAGCCGCTCACTGATCGCGGTGACAGCGAGTCGGCACAGGTTCGACCCGAGCACACCGAAGCGTCCAGCGAGGGCTTCGCGCGCCTCCGGTGCCAGGAACGACAGCGGGGGAGTGCCGTTGTAGTAGCGGTCGATCTGGTCATAGACATGCTGTTTCGCGTCCAGCAGCTGCAGCAGGTTCGTCAGTTCGTTGGTCATTGGAAGGTCCTAACCTTTCGTCGCTTGTTCTTCTTCATGGCGTTCCAGGTGGCGCGGCTGTGCGCCATCACCGCACAGGCGGCGAGGTCGATGTGCCGGGTGGATCCGCGCTTGGACTTGTCCAGTCGCACACCGCGCTCGGACTCATTGACGACGGCGTTCCCGATATGGCGGGCAAAGTCATCGTTTGAGCTGTGGGAGATAGCACCGGACAGGCACGCGGTGTAGAAGTCCACCGTGGCGGGGGTGATGCGGGCCGTGGACCACGGGAACTCAGCAACCCTGATGCCCTCCTTGGAGAGGATCTGCAGCGTCCTCGTCCACCGGAACGGGTCAGCCACCAGCTCCACCACCCTCCATCGGCGCGCAGCGGCCCTGATCGCGTCCTCCACGTCCTCCACAGGCACCCGGTAGTCCGGATCCCCAACCGGGGGTTCCCACAGGCCCAACACGTCCATATGCGGTGACATGTCCACGGTGGCAACGACCAGGCCGGTCGCGTCACTGTTGAACGAACCGTCCAGCGCCACCACCACGTCCGCACCCTCGGGGATCGGTGAATCATCAGTGGTGGACTCCCACACCCGCTCAGGCAGGAACGCACCAGACGTTTCCGACACGAACTGGCACAGGCGAGCGCGCCGGAATGTTGCCTCACGAGTCTTCGGTGGCAGCAGAGCCCGGATCGCGTCACGATGCAGAAACGTGTCCAGGGCAGGGTTCGCCAGCTCCCAGCAGTGCTCACAGTCCACCGGATGGTCCTCGAACCCCGCTGCAGAGTGCTCCCGCCACACGAACGTCTCATCGTCCGGGTGCGCCCGCGCATACGACCGCAGAGACGCCAACACACCCTCGTGCGGATCCGGACCCGGAGTCCCAATCCCGATCATGGTCGACTGAGCGCGCTTACCCTGAGCGAGCGCAATCGTCTCCCACACGTCCTGACGGACCACACCGATCTCATCAACAATCGCCAGGGTCGGGTCCAGGCCCTCCAGCGCAGCAGGAGAAGCCGGAAGCACCTGGAACGACGCTCCCCGCTCAGGGACCACCAGCTTGTCCTTGTGCACCTCCACCCGTGACAGCAGATCCTCGTTCAGCTCCACCATGCGAGCAGCCGCCCGGAACACGATCCCTGCCTGACGTTCATCCACCGCAGCAACCACGATGGACGCGCCCTCCTCACCGAGCATCAGGTCATACAGGCCCAGAGCAGCCACCAGCGTTGACTTGCCCTGACCACGAGGAAGCATCCAGCCCGCCGTCCTCGGACGCGGCTCAGCGTCCAACACACTGCCCACGAGCTCCATCTGCCAGTCCTGCAGCTTCATCGGTGAACGAGCACCAGTGCCCTTCGGAGTCACGATGAAGTCCCG
This sequence comes from Helcobacillus sp. ACRRO, assembly GCF_022347125.1. NCBI lineage: Bacteria > Bacillati > Actinomycetota > Actinomycetes > Micrococcales > Dermabacteraceae > Helcobacillus > Helcobacillus sp. ACRRO. Next base: position 19,272 of record NZ_JAKRNG010000001.1, on the reverse strand, counting down.
AACGAACTTCCGGAACCGGCGCGAACCCCTGAGCCGAGTGCTGAACGGCAGCGGAGACGGGTCCACACGCGCCTTCCGTCCCACCTTCATAATGAGAACCTTTCCCAACAAACTGTCTCTGTGCCTTGTCGTGGCGGGTCGACTGGCCCCCCGGTGACCCCATCCCCCCAGGGTCCGTGGTGGTCGATGCCGGTCCGGACCCAGTAGTTGAAGCGGGGTGTGCCGGGCCGTGACGATCCCCGGTCCGTGTTGCACCCGCTGCACACCACGTCCACGTCCTCGAGTCGGATGGGCAGTCGCTTGGTGTAGCGGTCCCATGCTTGAGGTGTGTGGTCGACGGTGAGGCGGTCGGGGGATCCGCAGTCGGTGCACCAGTCCTGCCGTGCCCGCGCTTTGAGCGAGAGGCGCTTCCAGTTCGCTCCGTATCCGCGCGCTGTGCTTGTCTTGCGGCTGCGTCGTGGTTTGTCCTCTCGTTCGCGTTGGCGTGTGTTGTGGCAGGAATAGCAGTGGGCGCGGCCCTCGATGAGTTCTCCGCAGGTGATGCACGGCTTCATCGGCTTCATCCCTCCTGCACCTCCAGCTTCTCCACCGCGTCCACGAGCGCGTCAGCAAGCCTGAACGCTTCACTGGGGCGGACCTTCATCGACGCGATCTGACCACGCCGGATGATCAACCACGCGGCCTCACTGTCCTTCGCAGTCGCCACCTGCAGAGTGGGGAACTTCTTCGTCATGTCGTTGTCCTTTCGTCGACCCCGCCCCATGAGCGCAGCCGATCCCGGTAGCACTCAGGGCACGGGCAACCTCCCCGGTGGGGGGTGGGGGTGGTCATCTGATCTACGGCCACTGCCGTCATCGCGTGCCCCAGTACCCCGTCGGCGAGCTTCGCGATGTAGTGACAGATGCAGGGCACACCCTGGCAGTCGGCGCACTGAGTCATGCCGCCCCCCGGTTCAGCCGATAGCCCTGACTGGCGAACGCAGCCCGGAAGTTCTGGGGCGATGCGGGTTCGGGGGTGGGGGTGAAGCGGCGCGCGTCCTGGTAGTCGTAGAACTCAGCCTCATCGGACCAGACGTCGGAAGTTTCCTCGCGCGCGTGTGAATCTTCTTCTGTATAGGAAGAATGGTTAAGTGACTGGTTCTTGTGACTCTGTGTCACTGAGTCAGGACAGGGTGTCACATCTGTGTTCCCGTTGTGACGTGCTGTCACATCGTGCTGACCTGGGGTTTCCTTGTCTGCCTTGTGACGTGGTGTCACATCTGGTTCTGAGATGGGACATGCTGTCACATCGGGGATTTCCTTGTGCAGGTGCCCTACCTGCAATGTGTATTCGTTCGGTGCCTTCATCCCCGGCCGCTTCCGGTCGTGGCGGGGTCGGCGGCTGATGTAGCCGAGTTCGGTGAGGCTCCGCAGAGCGCGAATGACCGTCCGGCGGTCATACCCGGTGAAGTCGGCAAGGCGCTCCTGTGAGGGCCAGCAGACCCCAGTCTCAGCGTCGGCATGGTCCACCAGTGCGAGCAGCACGAACTTGTCCCGGGTTTGGAGCGGCGTAACCCATGCCCACCCATAGAACTCGAACGCCAAAGTGCTCACCTCCTTTCAGTGAGGGCGACGAACCTGGTGTGGTCCGCCGCCCTCGCGACTTCACTTCGTGTGCTGGTGCTCGGCCCGTGCTGTGCCCAGCCAGGGTTCTGCTTCTCTCAGCAGTTGGGTGAGGTTGGCTGCCTGGTCGACGGTGAGGGCGACCTGTGTCCAGCAGGGGTCGATCCACAGGGAGGGTTCATCGGTGTGGATGTCGGAGACGTGCCCGTTTTCGTGTTCCCAGGAGACGAGCTGCGCGACCTCCACGACGCTGTTGCCGGTGCCGAAGATGCGGGTGTGTGTGACTCCGCAGTCGTCAGGGTCGATGAGTTCTTCGTGCAGTTGGCTGCACCAGGACGGGCATTCGGCCAGGATTGCGAGTGAGACGCGGCCCTGATGGTCTCGTGCGATGACGGGGGTGGTGCCGGTGCCGCGGTCGGTGGTGGTGGTGCGGTTGGCGTACTTGGCGGGGGTCATTGATACAGTGGGTGTCATCGGTCGCTTTCCCTTGTGATCGTTCAGGTCCTCGTTGTGTGGCAGCACAGCGGGGACTTTTTTCATGTCGGTGGTGTTCATGCGGTCTCCTTGGCGAACTGGCGGTCAACCCATGCGTCCACGTCGGAGCGGCGGAAGTAGATCCGTCCTCCGAGCTTGGCGTGGGGTGGTGCAACTTCGGTGTAGATGAGCCAGCGGAGTGCGCTCTCGGTGCGGCGCAGGTACTCGGCTGTCTCCTTCACGGTCATCAGATCTGCGGTCATTGTGACTCTCTTTCGTAGTTGCGAACGACTGGGATATCCAGTGACCCCAATGTAACCACAAGATCTAGTCGTGCGCAACTGTCAAGTCCTGTAGCCTGCTGGCATGGCGCGGATAGATGAGCTGATCGGCATGGAACTGAGCGAGATGCGCAAGGGGCGCATGTCCCAAGCTGAGCTTGCGGCTCGGATGAAGGACTACGGTCACAAGTGGTCCCAATCGACTGTGTGGAGTGTGGAGCAGGGCAAGCGCCCGCTTCGCGCTGGGGAAGCGGTCGACGCGGTAGGGATCCTTGGAACGGACATACGGCGCTTCCAGGCTCGGGTCCAGCAGGGCCCGTGGCCACTCGTTCGGGAGCTGGGGTTGAGGGTCCAGGAGGCCGAAGCTCGGGCCGTGGAAGCGTTGGCCCAATGGAGGGTCGCGGCTCAGGCGGTTCGTGACGCGGATGTTTCGGTGCAAGAGGATGAGCTGCCGTTGCTCGCAGATGATGAGATTGAGCTGCTGAAGGACTTTGAGCAATATCGGCAGTGGAGCGTTGATGAGAGCCTTCATGTGTTGATCAACCGTTCTCGGCTACGGGTCACCAAGGATGGTCGCGAGCTTCGGCCTACACCAGGGGTTCGACAGATCAACTCGTTAGAAGAGTTCGAAGCGCTCGGGCGAGAAGATGGGTGACGTTCGCAGGACGCCTGCGGGGACGTGGCGGGCCCGGTACCGTGACGCGAGCAGGAGACAGATCACTCGGACCTTCAGGCGGAAACGAGATGCGCAGCTGTGGCTGAGTGAGGCCGAATCAGCCCTAGCGAAGGGCACCTACCTAGATCCTCAGGCGGGCCGCCTCACGGTCGGTGACATGGCGGAGGAGTGGTTGAAGAACCCTTCGTGGGCGGAGTCAACACTCGGCAGATATCAGACTGTGGTCCGTCGCCAAGTCTTGCCTGCATGGGAGTCGACCCGTTTGGACCGCGTAACGCACGGTGATGTTCAGGCGTGGGTGAACGACCTGTCTGCCAGCGGGTTGGCGAGTTCGACGGTGTGTAAAGCGCATGTCGTCCTGAGCGGGATCCTGGAACTGGGGATCAGGACTAAGCGGATCGCCTCGAACCCTGCTGCCGGGATCCGGTTGCCACGGCAGGAGGTCGCGAAGCGGCGGTACCTGAGCCCGTCGGAGGTTCAGGCGCTAGCGGAAGCAGCGGGGCCTCATTCGCTGATCGTCTACGTCCTCGCGATGACGGGGCTCAGGATCGGGGAGCTGGCGGCGCTCACGGTCGGCAGTGTTGACCTTGGGCGTCGACGGTTGATGGTGGATCGTTCGTTCACAGAGGTGCACGGTGAGGGGAAGTTCTCGGTCCCCAAGAGTGGGGAGCGTCGTTCGGTCCCGTTCCCGAGCATCTTGGATGAGGCCATGCGCCGTCAGATGAACATGAGGCCCCGTGATGCCCTGCTGTTCCCCTCACCCAACGGCGCAACGCTTCGGGTGCGGAATATGCGGCGGTCGTGGTTCGACCGGGCTGCAGAGGAAGCGGGGCTGGAGGGGCTGACTCCGCACGAGCTGCGGCATACGGCGGCGAGTCTTGCGGTGAGTAGTGGCGCTTCGGTGCTTGCGGTGCAGCGGATGCTTGGGCATGAGAAGCCGAGCACCACGCTGGACGTGTACACAGATCTTTTCGATGCCGACTTGGACGCGGTAGCTGACGGGATCGCGACCTCGTTCAAGGATTTTGGTACGTTTTTGGTGCGTCCCGAATGAGGTGAACCCCAGGCCGGTCCCCGTTTATGGGGCCTGACCTGGGGTTTTGTTTGCGCCCCCGGCAGGATTTGAACCTGCGACACCGGCTTTAGGAGAGCCGTGCTCTATCCCCTGAGCTACGGGGGCTGATCGTCGAGCGAACCGGGCCGGAAGGCCGACGGATGCTGAACGGAACGGGTCCGCTCCTGCGGCAGAAAAGCCGCGGCTCGGACCCGTTCAGTGTAGCGGGATGCGCGGGGCGCACCCAATCAGACGGTGCAGATCACCAGCCGGCCTTCGAGGCGACGCGCTTGTCATCCCGCGAGCGGTACACGATGTACGGGCGGCCCAGGTAGCCCACGGGCACCGAGAACACGTGCACGAGGCGCGTGAACGGCCACACCGCGAACAGGGTGATGGCGACCAGGGCGTGCAGCTGGAACGTCAGCGGCACGTCCACCATCATCGCTGCGTCGGGGCGCAGCGTCCAGATCTGCCGGAACCACACGGAGATGGTGGAGCGGTAGTCGTAGGAGCCGAACACGTTGTTCGCGATGGTCGCCCACACGCCGAGGCCGGCCACGACCGCGAGCATCAGGAACATGAATTTGTCCATCAGCGTGGTCGCGCCCATGAGGCGCTTGTTGGAGCGTCGGCGCCAGATCAGCAGCAGCAGACCCACGAGTGTGCATACGCCCGCCACGGTGCCGAGGGTGATCGCCAGCAGGTGGTACACGTGGTCGCTGATGCCGATCGCCTGCGTCCAGGACTTCGGGATCACCAGGCCGCCGAAGTGGCCGATGGCGACGAACAGGATGCCGAAGTGGAACATGGGCGATGCCCACCGCAGGATCCGGTCCTCGTACATCTGGCTCGACCGGGTGGTCCAGCCGAACTGGTCGTAGCGGTAGCGCCAGATGTGCCCGAGCACGAAGAACGCCATGCACACATAGGGGAAGACAACCCAGAGAAGGGTGTCGAGGATCGTCACGTCACGCATGTCAGCTCCTTCGAGCGCTGGACGGCTGGGTCGGTCGGATACGTGGGGTCGGCAGGGGGACCGGGCCCGACGGGGCGGTGAAGGCGACGGGCGCGTTCGTGGGCGGGCTCGCCATGTAGTCCGCGTCCGTGCCGTAGCCGGAGAGGCCGACGGATTCCTGAGCGGGGCCCTGTTCAGCAAGCTTTGCGATCGCGGTGCGGTCGTCGTCATTGAGGGCGGGCATGGTGGCGCAGACCATCCGGATCACCGGCGCCCATGGGGAGTCGATCTCCTGCAGGTGAGTGCGCAGCAGTTCGATGCCGGCGCGGTTGTCCAGCAGGATCCGCTCACCGGCCTCCGCGTCGACGGTGCCGGCGAACTCCAGCACCACGCACAGGTGGTCGGGCAGTTCGTCCTCGCGGTCCGCGGCGAGCTCCACCCCGGATTCGCGCATGGTCTGCTTGATCTCCAGCAGCGCCATCCCGCGGCGGCGGGTGTCGCCGCTGCCGAAGTACGTCAGGAACAGGCAGCCGCGCCGACGGGTGTCGAACGTCGCCACGTACTCCTGCTGCAGGGCAGCGAGGTCATCGGTGCGGGACTCGGCGAGCATCCGGTCCACGACCGCTGCCACCTCCGAGCCGTACGGCTCCGGCAGCAGGGAGCAGGCGTCCCGCAGCAGCGGCAGCCGCTCCACGATCTCCCCATCGGGGTACGCCATCAGGTGCGAGCCGATCGCCCACGCCACCTGCTTCGCGTCCCCGTCGATGGGGGAGGCGGCGAGGCCGGGAACGGCCCGGCCCGCCAGTCGCTTCAGGATGCTCATGATCGATCAGTCCCGCTGCTGTCGGAGGGGAAGAGCCCGTCGGGCGTGCCCTTGCCGTCCCAGTTCAGCAGGTTGATGCGGCCCGGCTCCACCGGCGGCACGCGGTCCATCTGGGCGCGGTTCTTCAGAATGTTGAAGTTCTCCACACCGACGGGGGTGAGGCCGTCGGCCCCCGAATCCTCACCGAAGATCGAGGACGGGCCGCCCATGCCGGGCCCGCCGTCCGTGTTCAGCGAGCAGTCGGTGGAGATGCCCTCGAGGGAGTGCGCGTCGCTGTAGTGCGCGGGCGGGATCACGTACCGCTCCTCGTATTTCGCGATCGCCAGCAGGCGGTACATTTCCCGGATCTCCTGCCCCGTCATACCGACGGATGCCGCGATCTCCTCCTGGCCCTCCCGGCCCATGGAGATGTCTCGCATGTAGGAGCGCATCGCGGCGAGCTTGCGCAGCACACCGTCCACCACGGAGACGTCCCCGGCGGTGAACAGCTCCGCCAGGTAGTCCATAGGGATGCGCAGCTGCTCGATCGCGGCGAACAGGTTGCGCTGATCCTCCGCGTCCTCACCGGTCTTCGCGATCTCGTCGACGACGGGGCTCAGCGGCGGGATGTACCAGACCATCGGCATGGTGCGGTACTCCGGGTGCAGCGGCAGCGCCACCTTCCACTCGTTGATGAGCCGGTAGATGGGGGAGCGCTGCGCGGCGAGGATCCAGTCCTCCGGGATGTCCGCCTCGCGGGCGGCCTGCACCACGGCCGGGTCGTTCGGGTCGAGGATCAGGGAGCGCTGCGCCTCGTACAGGTCCTTCTCGTTCGGGGTGGACGCCGCTTCGGTGACGCGGTCGGCGTCGTAGAACACGAGGCCGAGGTAGCGCAGGCGGCCCACGCAGGTCTCCGAGCACACCGTTGGGATGCCCTGCTCCATGCGCGGGTAGCAGAAATGACATTTCTCGGCCTTGCCCGTCCGGTGGTTGAAGTACACCTTCTTGTAGGGGCAGCCGGAGATGCACATGCGCCAACCGCGGCACTGGTCCTGGTCCACCAGGACGATGCCGTCCTCTTCGCGCTTGTACATCGCGCCCGAGGGGCAGGACGCCACGCACGACGGGTTCAGGCAGTGCTCACAGATGCGCGGCAGGTAGAACATGAAGGTCTTCTCGAACTCGGCCTTCACCTCCGTCTGGATGCGCTCCAGGATCGGGTCCTCGTGGAGGTGCTCCGTGGAGCCGCCGAGGTCGTCGTCCCAGTTCGCCGACCATTCGATCGACATGTCCTCACCGGTCAGCAGCGACTTCGGCTTCGCCACCGGGATGTGCTCCTGCGCCGGAGCATCCAGCAGGTTCGAGTAGTCGTAGGTCCACGGCTCGTAGTAGTCCTCGATGCTCGGCATGATCGGGTTGGAGAAGATCTGCGCGAGCTTGCGGAACTTGCCGCCGGCCTTCAGCTTCAGGCGGCCCTTGCGGTCCAGGACCCAGCCGCCCTTCCACTTCTCCTGATCCTCGTAGCGGCGCGGATAGCCCTGCCCGGGCCGGGTCTCCACGTTGTTGAACCAGACGTATTCGGTGCCGGATCGGTTCGTCCATGCCTGCTTGCAGGTAACTGAGCAGGTGTGGCAGCCGATGCACTTGTCGAGGTTCATCACCATCGACATCTGAGCCATGATGCGCATCAGTACGTCACCTCCGTAGTGCGCTTGCGGATGCGGGTGACCTCATCACGGTTGTTGCCGGTGGGCCCCAGGTAGTTGAAGGCGAAGGTCTGCTGGGCGTACCCGCCGACCATATGGGTGGGTTTGATCATGATGCGGGTGAGCGAGTTGTGGATGCCGCCGCGCTTCCCGCTGGTCTCGGTCAGCGGCACGTTCACCACGCGATCCTGGGCGTGGTGCATGTACACCGTGCCCTCCGGCATGCGGTGCGAGACGACCGCCCGCGCCGCCACCACCCCGTTGCGGTTCACTGCCTCCACCCAGTCGTTGTCGCGGATGCCGGCCTTGGCGGCGTCCTCCGCGCTCATCCAGATCGACTGGCCGCCGCGCGAGAGCGACAGCATGAACAGGTTGTCCTGGTACTCCGAGTGGATCGACCACTTGTTGTGCGGCGTCAGGTACCGCACTGCGAGGCCGAGTTCGTTCGTGGAGCCGATCTCGCCCTCGTTGAACAGGGCGTTCATGTCCAGCGGTGGGCGGTACACGGGCAGGTTCTCGCCCATCTCCCTCATCCAGTCGTGGTCGAGGTAGAAGTGCTGGCGGCCCGTCAGGGTGTGCCACGGCTTCAGCCGCTCCGTGTTGATGGTGAAGCAGGAGTAGCGGCGGCCGCCGGACTCCGAGCCGGACCACTCCGGCGAGGTGATCACCGGCACCGGCGCGGCCTTGGTGTCCGCGAACGTGATCTGCTTGCCCTCCGCTTCCGCGGAGAGGTCGTGCAGCTGGGTGCCGGTGCGCTTCTCCAGTGTGCGGAATCCCTGGGTGGCGAGGTGGCCGTTGGTGGTGCCGGAGAACGCCAGCACCATCTCCGCGGCCCGCACATCGGTCTCCAGGGACGGGCGGCCCTTGGCCGGGCCCTCCTTGATGAGGCCGTTCTTCTTGCCGAGGTACTCGACTTCGCGCTTCACATCGAAGGTGATGCCCTTCGTGGTGAAGCCGAGCTTCTCCGCCAGGGGGCCGAGCGCCACGAACTTGTCGTAGATCTCGCGGTAGTCGCGCTCCACCTCGACGAGCTTCGGCATGGTGATGCCGGGGATCGGCTCCACGCCCTCGTCGTGCTTCCAGTCGCGGACCACGCCGTGGGGGTAGGCGAGGGCGTCGGTGGAGTCGTGCTGCAGGGTCAGCGCCACCACGTCGCGCTGCTTGCCGAGGTGATTGCGGGCCAGTTCGGAGAACTTCTTCGCGATCTCCTTCCACGTGTCCCAGTCGTTGCGGGCCTGCCACGGCGGGGCGATCGCCGGGTTGAACGAGTGGACGAACGGGTGCATGTCCGTGGTGGACAGGTCGCTCTTCTCGTACCAGGTCGCGGCCGGCAGCACCACGTCGGAGAACAGGGTGGAGCTGGTCATGCGGAAGTCCAGGGACAGCAGCAGGTCCAGCTTGCCCTCCGGGGTCTTCTCGCGCCACACCACGTCGCGGGGGCGCAGATGCTCCGGGGTCTCCTCGGCGCGCACGTCGTTCTTCGTGCCGAGCAGATGCTTGATGAAGTACTCGGTGCCCTTGGCGGAGGAGCCGAGGAGGTTCGCCCGCCACAGCGACAGGATGCGCGGATGGTTGTTGTGCGCGTCCGGGTCCTCCGCGGCGAACTTCAGCTTCCCGGTCTTCAGGTGCTCGATGATGAAGTCCTGCACGCTGCGGCCCTCGGCATCGGCGGCCTGGGTGAGCGCGAGCGGGTTCTGGTCGAACTGCGGGAAGTGCGGCATCCACCCGAGACGCTGCGCCATCGCGACCACGTCCGCGTTGGTCATGCCCTTGAGGCGCCCGTCGGCGGTGGCGGCGGTGAACGCGTCCGCGGTCATCTGGTCGTAGCGCCACTGGTCGGTGTGCATGAACCAGTACGAGGTCTGGGTCTGGTGGCGCGGCGGCCGCGACCAGTCCAGGGCGTTGGCGAGGTGCAGCCAGCCCGTGATGGGGCGGACCTTCTCCTGGCCCACGTAGTGCGCCCAGCCGCCGCCATTGACGCCCTGGCCGCCGGTGAGGGTGGTGAGGGTGAGGAACGTGCGGTAGATGGTGTCCGAGTGGAACCAGTGGTTCGCGCCGGCGCCCATGATGATCATGGAGCGGCCGCGGGACTCCACGGCGTTCTGCGCGTATTCGCGGCCGATGCGCTGCACCTGTGCGGCGGGCACACCGGTGATGCGCTCCTGCCAGGCGGGGGTGCCGACCTCGCTGGGGTCGTCGTAGCCCGTCGGCCAGGTGCCGGGCAGGCCGTCGCGGCTGATGCCGTAGGAGGCGAGCAGGAGGTCGTACACCGTGGTGACGGTGTGGCCGTTGACCTGCGTGGTCGGCACACCGCGGCGCATCGTGCCCGGCGCGGAGTGCGCGTTGTGCGCTTCGTCCTCGGCGGGGGTGGAGACGGCGTCGAAGCGGGGCAGGAGGATCTCCTGCACGCCCTCGCCGCGGCTGTGGAGGGAGAGCTGCGGGTCAGCGCCCTGCAGGTCCAGGTTCCAGCGGCCCTTGCCGTCCTCGCTGAAGCGGTGGCCGAGCGTGCCCTGGGGGACCATCGGCCGGCCGGTGTTGCCGTCGATCAGCACGGGCTTGAACTGGTCGTGCTCGGTGCCGAACTCGTCGGTGATCTCCGCGGTGAGGTCGGAGGCCGTGAGGAACTTGCCGGGCACCACGGTGCCGTCGGCGCGCTCCTCCAGCTGCACGAGGAACGGCAGGTCGGTGTAGGTCTTCGCGTAGTTGTCGAAGTATTCGGGGCGGGCGCTGCCGTCGGGGTTCTCGTAGAACTCGCGGAGGATCACGTGGCCCATGGCGAGGGCGAGGGCGCCGTCGGTGCCGGGCTGGGGCGCGACCCATTCGTCGGCGAACTTCACGTTGTCGGCGTAGTCGGGGGAGACCGCGATGACCTTCTGGCCGCGGTAGCGGGCCTCCACCATCCAGTGGGCGTCCGGGGTGCGGGTCAGCGGCACGTTGGAGCCCCACATGATGAGGTAGCCGGCGTCCCACCAGTCGCCGGATTCGGGGACGTCGGTCTGGTCGCCGAACATCTGCGGGGAGGCGACGGGCAGGTCCGCGTACCAGTCGTAGAAGGACAGCATGGCGCCGCCGATCAGCTGGTGGAAGCGGGCGCCGGAGGCGAACGACACGATGGACATCGCCGGGATCGGGGTGAACCCGGCGGTGCGGTCGGGGCCGTAGTTCTTCGTGGTGGAGACGTACGCCGCGGCGATCATCTCCACGGCCTCCTCCCACGTGGCGCGGACCAGGCCGCCGTGCCCGCGGGCCTTCTTGTACGCGGCGGACTTGTCCGGGTCCTCCACGATGGACTCCCAGGCGAGGACGGGGTCGCCGCCCACCTGCTCCTTCGCTTCGCGGTACATGGTGAGCAGGGCGGCGCGGATGTAGGGGTAGCGCACGCGCGTGGGGGAGTAGGTGTACCAGGAGAAGGCGGCGCCGCGGGGGCAGCCGCGCGGCTCGTACTCGGCGCGGTCGGGACCGGTGGAGGGGTAGTCGGTCTGCTGGGCCTCCCAGGTGATGATCCCGTCCTTGACGTAGATCTGCCAGGAGCACGAGCCGGTGCAGTTCACGCCGTGGGTGGAGCGCACCACCTTGTCGTGGCTCCAGCGGTCGCGGTAGAACGAGTCGCCCTGACGGCCGCCGCGGTGGTGGATCTCGCGCTTGTCGTCGGAGACGCGCGAGGTGGGGGAGAGCAGGCGGCGCTTGCTGATGAGGGAGTTCATCAGCGAGGAGTCGACCTGGGGCTTCGGGTCAGTCGTCGTCATTGTCGGACCTCACTGTTCCTTGGTTGTCGTAGCGGGCGCAGCATCCGCAGCCGGGGAGTCAGCAGCGGCGCGCCCGGTGCGGCCGGTCCAGATCGCCACGCCGACCGCGACGAGGGCGGTGAGGGCGAGCAGGATCAGGCCGATGGCGTAGGAGCCGGTGGAGTTCCACAGGGAGCCCAGCAGGAGGGGCGGGACGAAGCCGCCGAGACCGCCGGCGGCGCCGACGAAGCCGGTGACCGACCCGACCTGGGCGGGGTCCGCAGCCTGGCCGACGAGGCCGAACACGGCGCCGCTGCCGGTGCCCAGCGCCATCGCCATGACGAGGAAGGCGAAGGTTCCCACCAGGGTGAGTTCGCCGGTGGCGGCGACGATCAGTGCCATGACCGCCACGATGGTGTTGGCGACCACGAGGGTGCGGACGGGGCCGAAGCGGTCGGACAGCTGACCGCCGACGGCGCGCATGAACACGGCGATGATGACGAACCCGCCCATGCGGAGGGCGGCGTCTTCGGCGCCGAGGCCGTAGGCGTTGATGAGGAAGGTCGGCAGGTACACGGAGAAAGCGACGTAGCCGCCGAAGCTGAGGGCGTACAGGAAGCAGGCCTGCCACGTGACGAGCAGCTTGGTGGTGCCGAGGGTGTTGGCGATCATGGAGCCGGTCTTCGGCTTCCAGCCGGGGGCGTTGCGCATCAGCAGGTAGGCCAGCACCGCGTAGATGAGCAGGGCGGTGGCGGCGATGAGGAACGGCGCCTTCTCGCCGAGGCCCTGGAAGATGCGCACGGTGGTGAAGGCGGAGACGGCGGTGCCGCCCATGCCCATGCCGTAGATGCCGAGGGCGGTGCCGCGGCTCTTCGGCGGGTACCAGGAGTTCACGTACGGAACGCCGATGGCGAAGGTGGTGCCGGCGATGCCGAGGAAGAAGCCGCCGACCAGGAGCGCGATGTAGCTGGTGAACCCGAAGAATCCGAGGAACAGCACCGGGACGACGGTGACGACGGAGATGAGCGGGAACATCAGGCGGCCGCCGAAGCGGTCGGTGAGGGCGCCGATGGGGATGCGGCCGATGGAGCCGACGAGAACGGGCACGGCGACGAGCAGAGCGGCGTCGGTCGTCAGGCCCTTCTTGATGACGGTCGCGGCGAGGGGGGAGAGGAGGGCCCAGGCCCAGAAGTTGATGGCGAAGCCGACGGTGGCCATCAGCAGCATGAACGTGCGGTCACGGGCATGCTCGTCGAGGGGGGTGGCGGTGGAACCGGAAGGGCGGAGGGATGGGGACGCGGTCACTGCGTGCTCCTTTCGGTGCAGCCGATTCGAGGGTTCCCGATGACTCTAATCATAGGGGTATCGGGTGGACAGGACGATTGTCCTGAGGACGTGTTTCCCGAGGTCGGCCGATATCGTGCCGATATCGTCTTGGGTGACGATCCGACTTCATCGAGGGTGCTTCCATGGTTTCACGCGCTGCGATCATCATTGCCGGCGGACAGGGCTCCCGCCTCGGCGGAATCGACAAGCCGCAGCTGTCGATCAACGGCCTGTCGATGCGTGCCCGAGTCGCGGGGGCGGCCATCGCGGCGCTCGGGTTGCCCTGCCGCATCGTGGTGGTAGGGGCCGACGGGTCTGATCTGCGCGCGGCGCCGTTCACGATCGACGGCGTGCAGACCGTCCGCACCCTGGAGGAGCCGCGCTTCGGCGGGCCCGTCGCCGGTCTCGCGGCCGCGGTTGCCGAGCTCGAGGACCTGGACGGAGGGGCGGACGTCCTCGTGCTCGGCGGGGATATGCCCACCCTCAGTGCGGAGCTGCTCCGGCACGTCCTCGGGGAAGAAGCCGACGGGGCCGCGCCCGCCTCCCGCACGGTCCGCGGGATCGAGGATTCGAGTGGCCACCCGCAGTTCCTGTGCGCCGCGTGGCCGCTGAGCGTGCTCCGCACCACTCTGAACGACATCCGCGGCGAGCGCGGTGATTGGATGGGGCTGAGCCTGCGCCGGCTGTACGGACAGCTGGCACCGGCGCGCCTGACGATCCGACCGGCCTTGGATGGGGTCGATGATGCGGTCTCGGATGTGGACACCGCGGAGGACCTGCAGCGCGCCCGCATCGCCGTGGAAAGGACGACCCCATGACCATCGCACCCCGACGGGCCGAGCAGAACCGGCTGCGTCTCCTGCTGGCCGCCGCGGCCTCGGCCGCGCTGGCGCTCGTCGCCGCCCTGTTCGCAGCACCGGCTGCCCTGGCCCATGACAGCCTCACCGGCAGTTCGCCGGCGGACGGCGAGTCCGTTGCGACCGCCGACAGCATCACGCTCACCTATTCCGCGGAGCCGCTGGACCTGTCTGCCCGCGTTGTGGTGAAGGACTCCGTCGGCACCGTCCTGTTCGACGGCGCGCCGACGATCGACGGCACGTCGGTCACCGCGGACTTCTCTGAGGCACCCGCCGCCGGCCCGGTGACCGTCGACTGGCGGGTCGTCTCCTCGGACGGCCACCCCATCGAGGGCACCACCACGTTCACTGTCACCGAGGGCGGGGCCGCCGCATCGGACGGCGGCGGTGAGGAGTCCGCCCCGGCAGCGTCTGCCTCGCCGTCGTCCCAGCCGACGGATGCCTCCAGCTCCGCCCCCGCCGCGTCCGAAGCCGATGAGGAGACGGACGGTGACGATGGCGGCACCGGCAAGTCGCTCATCGCCGCGGCTGTTGTCGTGGCTGCGGCGCTGATCGTCGGAATCGTGGTGCTGGTGACCCGCAAGGACAAGAACCCGGATCGAGGCTCTGCCGCCGGCGACGACCAGCGTCCCGGCTCGCAGGCCTGACCAGAGCGCCTCGTGGGCGATGCCTCCGAGCCGCGTACGGCCATGGTGGAGAAGCGAAGGACCGGCGGCCCCGCAGGGCGCCGGTCCTTCTTCTGTGCGGGAGCTGTCCCGCTGTGGGAGGCGTATTCGCCTCAGTTGTTGCGGAGGGAGTCCTTGGCCTTGTCGGCAGCGTTCTGGATCGCGCCGTCGGCCTGGTCAGGGGCGGCATCCTGAGCCTTCTGCGAAGCCTTGTCGATGGCGCCGTCGACCTTGTCGCTGTGGCCGTCGAGTGCCTGCTTGCCCTTGTTGAGTGCGTCGTCGAAGCCCATGGTGGGTGTCCTTTCCATCGGGAACATTGGCGACCCCCACGCTACATGCCGTCTCCGTTCGAGATCACAGGTCCGTCATGAGCTCGGGGCGATTTGAGCACATGTGAACAGCCTGTGTCCCAGTCTGCGCATTCGGTCATAATCGAGGCGTGGAAATGAGCAGCGATCGTCACGTGCCACCCGTCGGTCACGACAAGTCCTCCCGCTGGGACTTCGTCCTCGGACAGCTCGCGCAGACCAAGCGACTGTCCGTCGCCGACGTCGCCGCGCAGCTCGGCATCAGCGAGTCCACTGTGCGGCGCGACTTCGTCGACATGGAGAAGGCGCAGCTCGCGCGCCGCGTCCACGGTGGCCTCGTGGCCGTGGACATCGCCTACAACCTCGCCGCCTCTCCGCGCGGCGACGGCGCCGGTGATCAGCGCGAGCGCATCGCTGCCGCCGCGGCCGCCATGGTGCAGCCCGGCAACATCGTCGGCTTCAACGGGGGCCGCACCACCACGGCCTCGGCCCGCCGCATCGTCGCCCGCTCCGACCTCGACACCGGCGGCTCCGTCCCCGGCCTGACCGTGGTGTGCGCCGCCCTCAACATTGCGATGGAGACGGTGCTGCGTCCGGCAGTGCGCACGGTGGTGCTCGGCGGTGTGGCGGAGCCGCGATCGTTCGAGCTGACCGGTCCGCTGGCGCAGTACACCATGCGGGACCTGTGGCTGGACATCATGTTCGTGGGCGTCATCGGGGTCGATGTCGATGCCGGCATCACCTGCGACTCCGACGCCGAAGCGGGCGTCACCCGCACGATGATCTCCCACTCCCGTCGCGTGGTGGGCCTCGCGACCGGCGACAAGATCGGCAAGCGGGCGCTCGCGGGGATCTGCCCTCTCTCGGCCCTCACCGACCTCATCGTCACCGGGGAAGTGCCGACTCAGCTGCGGGAGGCCTGCGCTGAGCGTCACGTGCGCCTGCACGCCGTGTGACTCCCGTCGGGTTCGGTGCCCCGCCCCTGCGGAGGGTGAACGGCGGAACCCGGATCGGACCTGATGAGGCGATACTCTGGAGTTGTGATGTGGATTTTCGGTCGATCGAAGAAGAACGCTGCCGGTGCTGAGGGCGAGGAGCCCACGAAGGCAGCGGAGCCGTCGGCCGCCTCTGCCCGCGGCGGCACCGGTTCCGCCGACAGCGCCGCCACCGGCCCCGCCGACGCCCCCGCCAGCGCCTCCTCCCCGGCGGCGGAAGCGGACGCCGCCCCCAGCACTCTCGCTGAGCGGCACGCCGCCCAACGCGAACGCGAACGGCAGGCCGGCGCATCCGCCGTCCCGGCCGCTGAGATCGCCGACACCGGCACGTCCAGCGTGGACGACATCCAGCACTTCACCGGGGACGTCCCCCGCCTCGAGGGCCTGCTGCCGGTGCAGGTCGATGAGGTGACCCGCGAGGACCGCGTGGAGCGCGCCCTGGACCGCTGGCGCCTGACCATGTCCGACCTCGCCGACGGGCGCGGCTTCCTCCTGGACCTGCGCGGCGGCCCCGAGTACCTCGACCTGACCAACTCCCACCCGCAGGGTCTGGCGCACCTGTTCGCCGCCCGCGGCGCCACCCGCCTGTCCAGCCTCGTGCGCGAACCCGGCTCGCTCGCGACGGCGCGCCGCCATGCGCGTGCGCTGCGGGAGATCGCGCAGTCGTTCGCGGAGGAACGGGGACTGACCACCTGCTACCTCGGCATCGGTGAGGCGTCCTGGCTGCCGTCGGACGGCGGCAGCGCGATCCACGCGCCGATCATGCTGCGCCCCATCAACCTGTTCCTGCGGGGCAACGCCCGCGAGGACATCGACCTCGACCTCGACGCCGCGGTGGAGCTGAACCCGGTGCTGCTGAAGGCCATGCGCGAAGCCGGTGTGATCCTCGACGCCCGGTCTCTGCTGGACCTCACCGCGTCCATTCACGGCTTCGATCCGAGCCCGGTGATCGACGCGTTCCGCAGCCTCGGCGAACCGCTGCTGAACTTCCGGGTCTCCCACGCCCTCGTCGTCGGCAGCCTCATCGACTCCTCGGTGTCCATGCTGGAGGACTTCGACACCCCGTCGGAGGACCTCGCGGACAACGACCTGATCGCGGCGCTCGCCGGGGACCCGGAGGCCCGCGAAGCGCTCTCCCCGGAGGGGGAGAAGCGAGCCGGCACCGGTGACAAGGAGGCCGACGCCTCCTCCGCGCCGATTGCGATCGTCGACCCGGACGAGGCCCGCGCCCTGTCCGCCATCGAGGACACCGACTGCCTCGTGGTGGAGACGGCGCCGGGCGCACCGGCGACCTCCACCATCGTGAATCTGATGGCGGAGCTCGCCGCGCAGCAGAAGCGGGTGCTGGTGGTCTCGCAGCGCTCCAGCCACCTCGCGGACCTTGCGGAGGCGGTCACCGCCGCCGGGATCGGCGATCTGCTGCTGGACCTCAGCCCGGACCCGCAGCTGCAGCGCACCACGGTGGAGTCGCTGCTGGTGTCGCTGGCGAAGGCGAACTCGTTCGTGCCGCCGGTCTCGATGGAGGAGGACCCGGCGCTCGTGGAGGCGGCGGAGTCGCTGCGTGAGCATCTGACGGCGATGCACCGCCGCCAGGAGCCCTGGGGCGCCTCCGCGCACGATGCGATCAACGCGCTCTCGGGCCTGCTGCGCCGTGACCCCGCGCCGCGCACGCAGGTGCGCCTGCCGGCCGATGTGGCCCGCCGAGTGGGGGAGCGGCCCGATGAGTACCGCGAGCTGCTGGAGCGTGCCGCCGCCACCCGCGCCCTCTACCTGGGGGCCGATGTCACGCCGTGGGCCGGTGCCCACATCACCACGCGCACGCAGGCGGACCGAGCCCTGGAGCTCGCTGAGGCGCTCGATGACGAGCACCTGCCGGAGCTGATCCGCCGCAGCCGGGAGATGACGAAGCAGGCTCACCTCGAGCCCGCTGAATCGATCGATGCGCTGCGCACGCAGATCCGCGTCCTGGAACGGGTGCGCACCGTGACGACCCGGTTCGATGCCCAGGTGTTCCTCTCCGATCTGGATGCCCTCATCGCCGCGACGGGCGACAAGAAGTTCCGTCAGGCGCACGGCATCAAGCAGGGGATGCGACAGCGCCGCGCCCTGCGGCAGGAGGCCGCCGGGTATGCGAAGGACTCGGCGACCCCGCAGGAGCTGCACGAAGCGCTCACCGGGGTGCGCGGGGTGGCCCACGACTGGCGCACCCATTCGACAGCCCCCGATTCCCAGCCTGTGGTACCCGCGGATCTGGATGACCTGACCGCGGTGGTGGACCGCTGTGAGCGCTCCCTGGATGAGTTGGAGGTGCTGCTCGCCGGAACCCGCGCCGGCACCGAGTTCGGCCGCCGTCCGATCACCGACATCCAGGCGCAGATCCGGGAACTGGTGGAGGACAAGCAGGCGCTGGAGGCCCTGCCGGAGCAGACCACGATTCTGCGCGAGCTCGACTTCGAGGGCCTGGGCCGCCTTGTGGCGGATCTGCGCGCCCGCGAACTCGAGGAGGAGAACGTCGCTGCGGAGCTCGACCTCGCCTGGTGGTCCAGCGTGTTCGAGTTCATCGCGGCGAAGGAACCGCTGCTGAGTGAGCACACGGGCACGGACCTGTCGCAGATCGCGGAGCGCTACCGCCGCCTGGATGCGCAGTTCCTCGCCGCGCAGCAGTACCGGGTGCGGGAGCAGGCCGACCGCATCCTCGTGGAGACGATGAAGCGCTACCGGGACACGTCCCGCGCCGCGATCGTGGAGCTGAACAACCCGGGCACCACGAGCGTGAAGGACGTGGTCGCGAAGTACGAGCAGATCATGTTCCGCGCCCGCCCCCTCTGGCTGGTGTCGCCGTACATGGTGCCGCAGCTGATCCCGTCGGGCGTCCACTTCGATGTCGTCATTGTGGCCGACGGCGCCCGCCTGCCCACCGCTGCTGCGGTCCCCGCCCTGACCCGCGCCGACCGCGCCGTGGTCATCGGTGATGCGTACGAGTACGCGGGGGAGCCGCCGCTGCAGCCGGAGGCGGAGGAGCTGGAGCCGGGGGCGCTGCCGATGGCGAACAACCTGCTGCTGGACGATCTGCGGGCCCTTGCCCCGATCGTGCGGATCCGCCGGGACCAGCACCCCGCGACCGGTGGTGTGCGCCGCTTCGTGTCCCGTGTGACCCGAGCCGGCCGCCCCGATGAACTGGACGCCCACCAGCTCGCGGTGCCGAGCCCCCTGCCGCCGGACGATGACCTGTTCATCCACGTGGAGGACGGCCGCGGCCCCGTCGCCGCGGACACCGCCTACGTGGAGTCGACCGAGGCCGAGCTGCGCCGCATCACCGACCTGGTGGTGCAGCATGCCCGCATGTCACCGGAGCGTTCGCTCGCGGTGGTGACGGTGACGGCGGAGCACGCGAAGCGCGTGATGGACCGCATCATGTCGACGGTGAGCCGGATGCCGGAGCTGCGGGACTTCTTCCAGCCGAACGTGCCGGAGGCGTTCGTGGTGACGCCCGCGATCGGTGCGACCGCGGTGGAGCGCGACGACATCATCGTCTCCCTCGGCTTCGGCCTCACCCCGCACGGCCGCCTGTTCCACTCCTTTGGGCCGCTGTCCGGCCCGCACGGCCGCAAGGTCCTGGTCAGCCTGCTGACCCGATCGCGCCTGCGCACCGTCGTGGTCAGCTCCCTGGCCTCCGCAGACTTCGACCCGGACCGCCTCACGACGGAGGGGGCGCGCGACCTCTTCGATCTGCTGCGCTTCCTCGAAGCAGGCTTCGACGCCGCGGTCCTCGGCGAGGACGACGGCACGCCCGACCCCGTCGAGCAGGCAGCCGCCGACCCCGACCCCGCCGAGCAGGCAGCCG
>NZ_JAKRNG010000019.1:0-49152 GCF_022347125.1 Helcobacillus sp. ACRRO | reverse complement strand
GCGCGGGGCCGACGGGTGGCGGCCGGTGCCCCGTGCAGCGGCAGGCGGGAGCGGATCCGGTCGGTGAACACCGTGATCGCCCCGTCCTGGTCGAACGCCTCGGTGAGGGTCACCGAGTGCAGGGGGCGCGGGGCTGATTCCAGCAGGAGGCCGGCCGCTTCCGGCATGCCGCCGCGGAACGTCTCGGTGGCCTGGTCGGCGCTGGTGGTGATGAGGGCGCGGGCACCGGCGCGCAGGTGCGCCTGGATGAGCCGCACACCGGCGCGGGTGAAGTCGTGCAGGTCATCGACGAGCAGCACATCCGGCGACGGTGCGCGGCCCGCCTCGATCTCCTGGACCGCGGCGTCCACTAGGCCGGCACCGTCCAGGCGGGGGCCCGCGTCGACAGCGGTGGCGGCCTGCAGGGCGAGGACGTCCCGGTACGCCTCGAACACACCGGCGGTGGTCGACCACACGGGCCGGTGCGCTCGTCGGCCCAGCTCGGCCAGATCCTCGGGGCCCAGGCCACGTTCGGCGGCGCGGGCGATGACATCGCGCACCTCCGTGCGGAAGCCCGGCAGTTCGTGGACCGCGCCCTGCAGGGAGGTGGGCCAGTCGAGCGCTGGATCGCGGAGGACCTCCTCCAGCAGGGCGTCCTGGTCAGCGCCGGTGACGAGGGTCGGGTCACCACGGCCAGTGCGGGCGCTGCGGTCGGCGACCACGGCGAACGCCGCCGCCGTCGGCGTTGCGCAGGCCGGCAGCGGCGGCACCGGCGGGGTGGGACCCGCCGCCACTTGAACCGCCATCAGGGCGGTGCGGATCGCGGCGGAGCGGGCACGAGTGGGAGCGAGCACGAGGATGTCGTCGGTGCCCATGGCGCGGGCCGCAGCGGTGACGATGAGGGAGGTGGCGCCGGACCGGGGTGCGGCGACGACGAGGGCGTCACCGTCGTCCTCGAGGACGGCGAGGGCCTCGCGCTGTCCGTCGCTGAGCGCGTCCGCATCGAGCAGTTCGGCGGGGCGATCGGCCCGCGGGGGAAGCATCCGCACCCTCTCCTCCGATCACTCGGCTCGGGCCCGCCGGTAACTTATCGCCGGGCCATTCGGTAACACGCACCACAGATCGGGCGCACAGGCGTCCTCGCCGCCGAAAACACCCTACGATGAGGGCAGCAGCCGGAGTCACCGGACGCTGCTGCCCCGCCCGCCCGACAGCGGCTCCTGATTCTACGCACCCGGACGGTCCTGGCAGCACAGTGAGAGGGGAGTCCCTTGACCAAACGCATGCCGCGCGCTCAGCGCCGCGCCCAGCTGATCGACATCGCCACGCAGAAGTTCGGCGAGAAGGGCTTCCATCCCACGTCGATGGAGAACATCGCCAGCGCCGCGGGCATCACCAAGCCGGTGCTGTATCAGCACTTCGCGTCCAAGGAGGACATGTACGTCGCGGTGATCGCCAGCATCGGCGAGTACCTGCGCGAGCAGATCGCCTCCTACTCCGATTACGGCGGCACCACCGAGGACCGGGTCCGCGCCGGCGTCACCATGTACTTCAACCTCGTGGCCACGCACCGGCAGACGATGCAGATGTTCTTCGGCAAGGAGTACATCTCCGACGACGTCCACACCGAGATCCGCCGCATCCAGGACGAGGGCGCGCTCGCGATCGCGGAGGTGTTCACCGCCACCCGGGACGTGGAGCGCCGCACAGCCCTCACCCTCGGCCGCATCTTCGCCGGCTCCATCCAGTCCTCCGCGCACCAGCTGGCGGACTCCGGCCCCGATGAGCTGCACCCGGACGCTCTGCAGGCCGCTATCGACGAGACAGTGCAGCTGCTTACCTACGGTGTGATGTCGTTCCAGGGCGCACCCGAGTTCGATGACGAGTGAGCTGTAGACTGGCCACTGGTACGAAAATCGTGCGCACACCTGCGCACGGCCAGCGCCCCTCCCGCCGCCGCCCGGACTGACCGTCCTCGGCGCCGCGGTTGAGCGGGCGCACGATTGTGAATTGAAGGAAGATCCATGGAACTTCGCATCGGTGTGCAGCACAGCCCTCGTGAGATCACAGTGGAGAGCGAGAAGTCCGCTGAGGACCTGACGGCGCTGATCGAGACCGCCGTCGCCGAATCCTCGCTGCTGCGCCTCGAGGACCCGAAGGGCCGCGTCGTGCTGGTTCCCGGGGCGAAGATCGCCTACGTCGACCTGTCGACGGAGGAGCCTCGACGCGTGGGCTTCCTCTCCTGATGAAGAGAGCTTGAACCTGTG
This sequence comes from Helcobacillus sp. ACRRO, assembly GCF_022347125.1. Classification (NCBI taxonomy): domain Bacteria; kingdom Bacillati; phylum Actinomycetota; class Actinomycetes; order Micrococcales; family Dermabacteraceae; genus Helcobacillus; species Helcobacillus sp. ACRRO. Next base: position 46,906 of record NZ_JAKRNG010000019.1, on the reverse strand, counting down.
ACAGCAACCGAGACCTTTGCGGACTTCGGTGTCCGCAACGACATCGTGACCGCCCTGGAAGCCAAGGGCATCACCACCCCCTTCCCCATCCAGGCCATGACCCTGCCGGTCGCCCTCCGCGGCCGCGACATCATCGGCCAGGCCAAGACCGGCACCGGCAAGACCCTCGGCTTCGGCATTCCCGCGCTCGAAGCCGTCGTCGGCCCCGGTGAGGACGGCCCCACCACCGACGGCGCCCCGCAGGCCCTGATCGTTGTCCCCACCCGCGAACTCGCCGTGCAGGTCTCCTCCGACCTCTCGATCGCATCCGCGAACCGCTCCGTGCGCGTCCTCACCGTCTACGGCGGCCGCGCCTACGAACCGCAGGTCGAGGCCCTGAACAAGGGCGTCGAGGTCGTGGTGGGCACCCCCGGTCGCCTCATCGACCTCATGCGCCAGAAGCATCTGGACCTGTCCAAGGTGAAGGTCGCGGTGCTCGACGAGGCCGATGAGATGCTCGACCTCGGCTTCCTCGAGGACGTGGAGAAGATCCTGCGCGCCGTGCCGGAGAAGCGGCAGACCATGCTGTTCTCCGCCACCATGCCGGCCGCGATCATGTCGCTGGCGCGCCGCTTCATGTCCCAGCCCACCCACATCCGCGCCGCGGACCCCGGTGACACCGCCCGCACGAAGGCGGACATCAAGCAGGTCATCTACCAGGCGCACAAGCTGGACAAGAACGAGGTCCTCGCCCGCATCCTCCAGGCGGAGGGCCGCGGCCTGACCATCGTGTTCACCCGCACGAAGCGGGACGCTGACCGCACTGCCGGCGATCTGCAGGACCGCGGCTTCGCCGCCGCTCCCCTGCACGGTGACCTCGGCCAGGGCGCCCGTGAGCAGGCACTGCGGGCATTCCGCAACGGCAAGATCGACGTGCTCGTCGCCACCGATGTCGCCGCGCGCGGCATCGACGTGGAGGACGTCACCCACGTCATCAACTACACCTGCCCCGAGGACGACAAGACCTACCTGCACCGCACCGGCCGCACCGGCCGTGCGGGCAAGCGCGGCACCGCCGTCACGTTCGTGGACTGGGAGGACCTGGCGCGCTGGGGCCTGATCGCCAAGCAGCTCGGCCTGCCGCTGGAGGTCCCGGAGACCTACTCCACCTCCCCGCACCTGTTCACCGACCTCGACATCCCCGAGGGCGCGAAGGGCAAGCTGCCGAAGGAGAAGCGCACCCGCGAGGGCCTGGACGCGGAGGTCCTGGAGGACCTCGGCGGTCCCGACTCCCGCAGCCGTGCCGGCGGTCGCGGAGGCCGCGGTGGACGCACCGGCTCCCGTGGCGGCCGCGATGCCGGTCGTGGTGGCCGGGGCGGCGATTGTGCTGAGCGCACCGAGCAGGCGGGCACCGGCGAGGAGGCGCCTGCGCGCCGTCGTCGCCGACGGAGCCGCACCCGCACCCGTCGCGTCAACGGCGAAGTCGTGGCGCAGAAGCGCACAGGCGGCGAGTCCGCCGGCAGCTGACTCCCCGCGACCGAGCACAGCATTCGGCCGCACCGCGTTCTCGCCCTGGACTGGGCGCGCGGTGCGGCCGTTGTTTCGATGGTGATCGCGCACACCGCCCCGAGCGACGGACCGCACTGAGCCTGTACGCGCTGCAGTTCGTGTTGCTGACGCTGCGGGTGCACCCGTCGGCCCCCGCGTGGCGGCGCGGTCTCTCCCACCGCCCCCTCGAAGCGGTCTTAGCCGGTGCGGCGAGAGCGGGACGCGCAGCGGTCCCGGTCAGGCCTCGGGGATGAGACCCCAGGTGGTGAGGAACGCCTGAGCGCCATCGGCGATCATCTGGACCGAGATCGCGGCGAGCAGAACGCCCGCCACGCGCGTCACGAGGGTGACGCCGCCCTTGCCGAGGATGCGGGAGATGACCCCGCTGAACCGCATGAACAGGAACATCATCGCGGCGATCGTCAGCAGCGCCACCACCAGGCCGATGGTGCGCGGCATCGACCCCTGCGCCTGCTGCGCGAACAGCATGACCGCCACGATCGCGCCGGGGCCGCCCAGCAGCGGAGTGCCCAGCGGCACCAGCGCCACATTCACACCATCGGACGCCGCCATCTCGTCCTCTTTGCCCGTCAGCAGCTGCAGCGAGATGATCAGCAGCAGCAGACCACCGGACACCTGCAGCGCCGACAGTGAGATGTGCATGTAGCCGAGGATGAACTGGCCGAACACCGCGAAGATGACGATGATCAGCATGCCGACGCCGGTCGCGGTCCACGCCGCCTTCGACCGCTGCTTCGCGGTCATCGACCCCGTCAGCGCCATGAAGATCGGGATCGTGCCCGGCGGATCGACGATCACGAAGAGCGTCACGAAGACGCTGGTCAGGAAGGCGACGTCGATGAAGGTCACGGGTGCAGGACTCCGGTGGTGCTCGTGGCGCGTTCGCTGATCGCTGCCAGCGACGCGGCCGGGGTGAGGTTCTCACCCAGGGAATTGGGCTTGCCGGAGCCATGATAATCGCTCCCGCCGGTGCCGATCAGCCCGTGGGAGGACACGATCTCGCGCAGCAGGGCCCGCTCCGCGTCGTCGTGCTCGCGATGGTCGACCTCGAATCCGTCGACCCCCGCGGCGATCAGGGACTCCAGCCGGTCGCCCACCTCCCGCTTCGGGCCCCGCACCCGCGCCCCCGACAGCACGTGCGCCGCGATCGCCACGCCCCCAGCGGCGTGGATGTCGGCGATGGCCTCCTGGGCCGGGTACTCCTCGTTGTCCACGCGGTACTCACTGCGGGTGAGGATGTCGGCGAACGCGGCGGATCGGTCGGGCACGACCCCGCCGGCGACGAGTGCATCCGCGATGTGGGGGCGGCCGAGCGTGCGGGGAGAAACGCCGTCGCGCGTGGAGGCGGCCAGCACGTCCTCCCAGGTCAGGGGGTAGTCCGCGGCGATCAGCTCCACCATCCGCTGCGCGCGCGTCACGCGGGAGGCGCGCAGGCTCGCCAGGCGCTGCGCGAGGGCGGTGCCCTCCGACGGGTCCACCAGCAGCGCCAGCAGGTGCAGAGACCGCTCCTGGTGGCGGCAGGTCACCTCGATGCCGCGCACCAGAGCGATGGCGTGCTCCGCGGCGGCGGAGGCCGCCTCGTCCCAGCCGTCGACGGTGTCGTGATCGGTGATCGCCACCGCGTCCAGGCCGGCTGCCGCGGCGGCCGCGATGAGCTCGGCGGGGGTGTCCGTGCCGTCGGAGACGCAGGAATGGGCGTGCAGATCGATCCGGTCCATACCCCGATTCTGCCTCACTCAGCACCCCATGGGATCATCGAGGGGTGAGTACCAACGAGAAGACCCGTTCTGACGACCTGTCCAAGCGCGGAGACACCCGTTCTCAGCGACCCGCCAACGAGGCGTTCCGCGCATTCATCGCCAAGGGCTGGGATGAGTCCGTCCCGCCCGCTGAGCGCCGCGAGGTCGCCGCGTTCACTCCGGCGCGTCGCGACGCCCTCGTGAAGGCACTGCCGAACACGCGGATCGTCATGCCTGCCGGCAACTTCAAGGTCCGCTCCAACGACACGGACTACCCGTTCCGACCCGACACCGGCTTCGCCTACTACTCCGGTCTCGGCACCGATGAGGAGCCGGACTCGGTGTTCGTCGTGGAGCCGTCGGCCGAGGACCCTGAGCGCGCTGAGGCGACCTACTTCTTCCGGCCCCGCTCCGGCCGCGACACCGACGAGTTCTACGCCGACTCCCGCTACGGCGAACTGTGGGTGGGCCGCCGCCCGACCCTCGAGGAGGTCGAGCAGCAGATCGGTGTGCCGTGCCGCCACATCGACGACCTCCGCGACGCCATCGCCAAGGACGTGGGCGGCTCGCTCAACCTGACCGTGGTGCCGAACGTGGACCAGTCCGTCCAGTCGATGGTCTCCGAGATCCGCTCCCAGAACGGCCTGCCGACCGGCGAGGAGGAAGCGGACCTGCACGCCCACACGCAGCAGACCCTGTCCGAGGCGCGCCTGGTGAAGGACCAGTTCGAGATCGACCAGATGCAGCTCGCCGTGGACCTCACCATCCGCGGCTTCGAGCAGGTCGTGCAGATCCTGCCCGAGGCGAAGAAGCACCACCGCGGTGAGCGCCTGGTGGAGACCACCTTCGCCCGCACCGCCCGCGCCGACGGCAACGGGGTCGGCTACGACACCATCGCCGCCGCCGGCAACCACGCCTGCACCCTCCACTGGATCCGCAACAACGGCCAGGTGAAGGACGGCGACCTCATCCTCGTGGACGCCGGTGTCGAAGTGGACTCCCTGTACACCGCCGACATCACCCGCACCCTGCCGATCTCCGGCACCTTCACCCCCGTGCAGCGCAAGGTCTACGAGACCGTGCTGGAGGCCGCGGACGCCGCCTTCGCCATCGCAAAGCCGGGCCTGAAGTTCCGCGACCTCCACAACGAGGCGATGAAGGTGATCGCAGCCGCGCTCGAGGAATGGGGCCTGCTGCCGGGCACCGCGGAGGAGTCCCTCAGCCCCGAGGGCCAGTTCCACCGCCGCTGGATGGTGCACGGCACCAGCCACCACCTCGGCATGGACGTGCACGACTGCGCGCAGGCGCGCCGCGAGATGTACCTGGATGCCGAGCTCGAAGAGGGCATGGTCTTCACGATCGAGCCGGGCCTGTACTTCATGGACAACGACCTGCTCGTACCGGAGGAGATGCGCGGCATCGGTGTGCGCATCGAGGACGACATCCTCGTCACCGCCGACGGCGCCGTCAACATGTCCGCCGCTCTGGCCCGCACGCCCGACGAGGTGGAGGCCTGGATGGCGGAGCTGCTGTGAGCAGCCCGGCGGCCTCCTCGCGGTTCTATGCGGCGCGCCTCGCCGGCACGGGGGTTTTCGACCCGATCGGTGACCAGGTGGGCCGCATCCGCGATGTCGTCCTGGTGCCGCAGGACCGGCGCCCCGCCCGCGCCGTCGGCTTCGTGGTGGAGATCCCGGGCCGCAGGCGGATCTTCCTCGGCGCCACCCGCGTGATGTCGATCAGCACCGGACAGGTCATCATGCGCGGCGAGCTGAACCCGCGCCGCTTCGAGATGCGCCGCAGCGAGGTGCTCGTCATCGGCGACCTGCTGGACCGCGTGGTCACCCTGACCGACGGGTCCGGCGAGGCGACTGTGCAGGACGTCGCCCTGGAGCAGAAGCGCCCCGGCGAATGGGAGGTGTCGCGCCTGTTCGTGCGGCGCCGCCGCCACGGCGGGGCCCTGTCCAAGCTCGTGGGCCGGGGCGAGACCATGACCGTCGACTGGGACGAGGCCACGGGCCTGCTGGGCTCCGCCGCTGAGCAGTCCGCGCAGCTGCTGCTCGCCTCCTACTCGGACCTGAAGATCCCCGACCTCGCGGACCTCGTCCACGAGATGGATCCGAAGCGTCGGCGGGAGGTCGCCGAGGAGCTCTCCGATGAGCGTCTGGCGAACATGCTGGAGGAGCTGCCGGAGGACACCCGCGTGGAGATCGTGTCCGGGCTGGACACGAAGCGCGTCGCGGACGTGCTGGACGTGATGGACCCCGACGACGCCGCCGACCTCCTGCAGGAGGTCCCCGAGCGGCTCGGCGAAGCCCTCCTGCAGCTGATGGAGCCGGAGGAGGCCGCTGATGTGCGGCGTCTGCTGGAGTACGACGAGTACACCGCCGGCGGCATGATGACCACCGAGCCGATCATGGTGTCGCCCGAGGCGCCGGTTGCGCAGTGCCTGGCGATGATCTCCCGCCAGGAGATCTCCCCCGCCCTCGCCGCCATGGTGTACGTGTGCCGGCAGCCGCTGGAGACCCCGACGGGCCGGTTCCTCGGCGCCGTCCACTTCCAGCACCTGCTGCGGGAGCGCCCGGAGCGGCCCGTCGGTGAGATCCTCGACTCCGACTACCCGGAGCTCTCCGCGGACTCCTCGCTCAGCGAAGTGACCCGCGAAATGGCCGCGTACAACCTCGTGTCCCTGCCGGTGGTGGATGAGCACAACCACCTGCTCGGCGCCGTCACCGTGGATGACGTCCTCGACCATGTCCTCCCGGAGGACTGGCGCGAACAGGACGATGTGGACGCCGCCGTCACCGGCCAGATGGACCTGCGGGAGATCGCAGCCGAAGTCAACCGATCCAACAGCGAAGGGCGGTGAGCCCGATGGCGAAGAAGCGTCAGATCCCGCAGGTGGACGACCCCGTGGTGCAGCGCCGCGCGTTCAGTCTGCACCGCGCCCCGAAGGGCGGGCAGAGCGACGGCGACGCGTTCGGCCGCGCCGCCGAGTGGATCGCCCGCATCATGGGCACCCCCGGGTTCCTCATCGGCATGACGATCTTCTGCGGTGTCTGGCTCGGCTGGAACACGCTGCTGCCCGAGACTCTGCAGTTCGATCCGCGCGCCCTCAACTTCACCCTGCTGACCCTGATGCTGTCGCTGCAGGCGTCCTACGCCGCTCCCCTGCTGCTGCTCGCGCAGAACCGGCAGGACGACCGCGACCGCGTGCAGGCCGAAGCGGACCGCCACAGTGCGGAGAGCGCGCACGCCACCACCGACTTCATCACCCGGGAGATCGCCTCGCTGCGCCTCGCGGTGAACGACGTCGCCACCCGCGACTACGTCCGCGGTGAGCTGCGCGACCTGCTGGAGGAGCTGACCGACGCCCAGCAGGGCGACCCGCGCGTGCCGGCCCCCGCCGCAGCGTCGACGCATCGGGCGCCGGCACCCGTCGGCCCCGACACCGACGCGATCCGCCGCATCGTCCGCGAAGAGCTCCGCAGCGCTCTGAGCGACATGCCCCGACCCGACGCCCCGAAGGAGGACGCACCCCGTGACCGCTGAGCTCGTTCAGCAGATCAGCACAGCCCTGAACTCCGTCATCGACCCGGAGATCGGCCGGCCGATCACCGAACTGGACATGGTGGAGTCGATCACGGTGGACGAGCGCGGCGCGGCGGAGATCCGGGTGCTGATGACCATCGAGGGCTGCCCGATGCGCTCGAACATCGAACGGATGGCCGCCGAAGCGGCCGCGACGGTGCCCGGCCTCACCGAGGTGCGGGTGGAGTCCGGCACGATGAGCGAGGAGCAGCGCAAGCGCCTCGTGGATTCGCTGCGCCAGGGCCGACGGGAGATCCCGTTCAATCGGCCCGATTCCCTCACCCGGGTGCTCGGCATCTCGTCCGGCAAGGGTGGGGTCGGCAAGTCCACCGTCACCGCGAACCTCGCCGCCGCTCTCGCCTCCCTCGGCCATCGGGTGGGGGTGCTGGATGCCGATATCCACGGCTTCTCCATCCCCGGCATGTTCGGCGTCACCGACCAGCCGACGAAGGTGAACGACCTGCTGATGCCCCCGGAGGCGCACGGTGTGAAGGTGATGAGCATCGGCGTGTTCGTGCCGCCGGGGCAGGCCGTGGTGTGGCGCGGCCCCAAGATGCACCGCGCGATCGAGCAGTTCGCCTCCGACGTCTTCTGGGGCGACCTCGACTTCCTGCTGCTGGACCTGCCGCCCGGGACGGGCGATGTGGCGATTTCGGTGGCACAGCTGCTGCCGTCGGCGGAGCTGATGGTGGTGACCACCCCGAACTCGATGGCCTCGGATGTGGCGCTGCGGATCGGGTCGCTCGCCTCCTCTACGCAGCAGTCGGTGATCGGCGTGGTGGAGAACATGAGCTGGATGGACTTGCCGGACGGCACCCGCATGGAGGTGTTCGGTGCCGGCGGCGGTGAGCGCGTCGCCGATGAGCTGTCGTCCGCTCAGGGCCGACGGGTGCCGCTGCTCGGCCAGGTCCCCCTCGAACAGCCCGTGCGGGAGGGCTCCGATGCGGGCACCCCGATCGTGGTGTCCGATCCGACGTCGCCGGCGGCGCAGGAGTTCCTGCGGATCGCATCCGCGGTGGCGAAGCCGCGGGGCCTTGCGGGCAGGAAGCTGAAGCTCACCGTCATGTGATCCCGCGGCCTCGCCGCAGATCGGCGGGGGCCCTCAGGTCGCTTCGGGATCGTACGGGGTGCCCTCGATGACGGGTGCCTCGGCAGCGCCGCGATTCGCGGTGGCGGCACCGGCCCCAGCGGCCGCCCCGGAGGCGTCCACCGCGGTGGAGCCGGACAGGGTGGTGGCGCGCTTCGCGGCGTCACCGACGGAGCGGAAGTCGTCTTCGATGCCGGTGGAGTCCCACGCTTCGCGGACGATGCGGCGCGGGTCGTACTGGCGGGGGTCGTACTTCTTCAGGTCGTCGACCGCGATGCCCATCTCGTCCTCGAGACTGGCCTTCGACTCATCCGCCCAGCGGCGCAGCTTCTTGATGCCCTGCACGGCCTTCTGGGTGTACTCGGGGAGGCGCTGCGGCCCGATGACCAGGAGGAACACCAGGATGAGAACCACCGGCTCCCAGCCGTTCAGCCCGAAGATCTGCACGCTTGTCCCACCATTCGTCGAGAAGAGTCCTCGCCATTATGCCAGGGACATCACCGTGCTCGCTGACCGGACGGGCATGTGCGCGGATCGTGACCCACGGGTGCACTACCCTGGGGACGTATCGATCCCGACAGGAAGGCGGTGCGCTCGTGGCGTCCGGAAAGATCGCATCGTGGGCCTTTGGCGAAGAGTTCATCGACGAGGACGAACTCTTCCCCGTCCCCGGGCTGCTGGCCCGTGCCCGCGAGCGCGGCAACGAGCTGGGGGTCGCTCCCCTGCTGCGGGGCGCCGCCGCCCAGCTGCGCACCTCCGCGGCGATGGTGCGCGCCCAGTCGGTGGTGGAGATCGGCACCGGCAGCGGCGTGGGGTCGCTGTACCTGCTCTCCGGGATGACGGCCGACGGGGTCCTCACCACCATCGACTACGAGCGCGAGAACCAGCGGGCCGCCCGGGCGGCGTTCGACGAGGCGGGGATCCGCACGAACCGGGTGCGGACCATCGCCGGCCAGGCCCTGGATGTGGTGTCGCGGCTGTCGGACCGCGCCTATGACATGGTCGTGTTCTCCGCGGACCACCCGCAGGCCGCGCAGCTGTTCGCGCAGTCGGCGCGGGTGCTGCGCTCCGGTGGGGTCACGGTGGTGACCAATGTGCTGTTCCATGACCGGGTGGCGGACCCGGTGGCGCGAGATGCGACCACGCAGGCGATCCGGTCACTGCTGCGGGCGGTGCATGACGATGACCAGTTCCTGTCCTCGCTCAGCTCCTCCGGCGACGGTGTGCTGACCGCGGTGCGCCGCTGAACGCAACGGATCCCCCTGGCGGCGAGCCCGGTGCGCGGGCTCAGCGGTCAGGGGGATCCGTTCGTGCGTCAGCGCACGGGAAGTCGAAGGTGAGGCTCAGGCCTTGATGACGCCGTTGAGGGCGTCGCGCAGTTCGGTGGCCTCGTCCTGGTTGATCTCCACGACGAGACGGCCGCCGCCTTCGAGCGGCATGCGCATGACGAGGCTGCGCCCTTCTTCCGTGACTTCCATCGGACCGTCGCCGGTGCGGGGTTTCATAGCGGCCATGTGGGCCCCCTTCATGCTCAGAATCTGCGGACTCGTCCATTATCCGTCATCTTCCTGTGCCTGCCTGTCAGGCATCACAGTGTGATCCGAGCCGCTGTGGGGCCCCGTCGGGCCGCCCCGCACCCGCTCCACCATCGCCTGGTGGTGGGGACGGGGACGCTGCATCCCGTCGGGCAGAACACCCAGGGCGAGAGCGGCGAAGAGGACCGCGGCGAGGACGGCGCAGCCGATGAGCACCCACACCATGGCGGCGCTCCTCAGGCCTTCCGCTGGCCGTCGCGGTACTGGGCGCAGTGCTCCTGCAGCGCCGCATCCACCTCATCGACCGTGTCGCACACGTGGATGAGGTCGAGGTCGCCCGGGGAGATCGCGCCGTAGTCGCACACGGGCCCCCGGATCCAGTCGAGCAGACCCGCCCAGTACTCGCTGCCCACAAGGATGAGGGGGAACTTCTGGATCTTGTGGGTCTGGATGAGGCAGAGCGCCTCGAACAGCTCATCGAAGGTGCCGAAGCCGCCGGGCATCACCACGAAGGCGTGGGAGTACTTGATGAAGACCGTTTTGCGGGCGAAGAAGTAACGGAAGTTGACGCCGAGCTCCACGTACTGGTTCATTCCCTGCTCGTAGGGCAGTTCGATGCCGAGGCCTACGCTGACGGCGCCGGAGTCGCGAGCACCCTTGTTGCCGGCTTCCATCACGCCCGGGCCGCCGCCGGTGATGACGGCGAGGCCGCGGTCGCCGATGCGCTTCGCGATCTCGTAGGTCTTCGTGTAGTCCTCATGCTCGGACCGGATGCGGGCGGAGCCGAAGATGGAGACGGCGGGGCCGAGTTCGGCGAGGGCGCCGAAGCCCTCCACGAACTCCGATTGGATGCGCAGCACGCGCCACGGGTCGGAGTGCACCCAGCTGCCGGGTGCGGTCTCTTCGAGGAGGTTCTGGTCGGTGGTGCGGTCGGGTCGCTGGGACCCCCGCAGGACCACCGGGCCCTTACGGTAGTCGCCGTTCTGCTTGGTCTCTGACATGGCCCCCAGCCTAACGGTCCCGCTCAGCGGCCTGTCAGGAACGATTCGAGCGCCCGGTAGCAGGGATCCAGCTGGTCGGTGCGGATGTGCTCGTCGTCGGTGTGGCACTGCAGCGGGTCGCCGGGCGCGAAGTTGATCGCCGGCACCCCCAGCTGGGTGAAGCGGGCGACATCGGTCCACCCCTGCTTCGCCTCCACGACGGGGTCGCCGCCGCTGGTGCGGCGCAGGGCGTCGGTGAAGGAGCGCACCATCGGGTGGGTGAGGCCGGGCAGGGCACCGGCGGCGGCATCATCCACATCGATGTCGAGGTCGAGGCCGGCGAGGACTTCGCGGACGTGCTCTTCGGCCTGCTCCGGGCTGGTGTCGGGGGCGAAGCGGTAGTTGATGGTGAGGTGGGCGGAGTCGGGGATGACGTTGGTGGCGATGCCGCCGCCGATGCCCACGGCGTTGAGCGCTTCTCGGTACTCCAGGCCGTCGATGACGGCGCGGCGGGCCTCGTAGTCGGCGAGGCGCTGCAGGGCGGGCGCGAGGTCGTGGACGGCGTTGTGGCCCACCCAGTCGCGCGCGGAGTGCGCGGCGGTGCCGGTGGCCCGGGCGATGACGCGCAGCGTGCCCTTGCATCCCGCCTCGATGCCGCCGTTGGTGGGTTCGCCGAGGATCGCGAAGTCCGCCTGCAGCCATTCGGGGCGGGTGGCGGCGATGCGGGTGAGGGAGTTGAGCTCGCTGGCGACCTCTTCGTGGTCGTAGCAGATCAGGGTGATGTCGGCCGACGGGTCCTGCAGCAGCACCGCCGCCTGCAGCATCATCGCGAGCCCGGCCTTCATGTCGGCGGCGCCGCGGCCGGCGAGCTCCTCCACGCCGTTGCGCACCCGCAGGGTCGCCGGGAGGTTGCCCGCGACGGGGACGGTGTCCAGGTGTCCGGCGAGCAGCACCCGGGTGGGTCGGCCGAGGCTGGTGCGGGCGCAGAGGGTGTCGCCGTCGCGCTCCACCGTGAGGTGGTCGCAGCGCTGCAGGACGTCCTCGACGGCGTCGGCGAGAGCGGTCTCATTGCCGGAGACGGATTCGATGTCGATCAGTTGACGAGTGAGGGAGGTGAGGTCGCCGTCGACGGTGAGGAATCGGCCCCTCACGCCGCGGGCCGGAGGTGCTGACTCCGGGTCGGCGACGGCAGGGGCGGGCTCGGTGGGGCGCAGGTCGAGCTCTTCGCCGTCGGCCAGCGGCACGCCTTCGGGTTCGGGTCGCAGCGTCGCGAACGCGGACAGCGTCTCCTCGCGTGCGTCGATGTGCCCCTCGGCGACCAGCAGGCGCTCCACCGCCTGCTCCGCGAGACGCAGCAGGGGCGCGCCGGTGCCGGGCGCCGCCGTGATCGCGCTGCCCGGCTGCGCCGCCGTCACGGGCACGCCGAGGAAGAAGCGGTCCGCCACCGCGTCACCGGCAGCGGTGACCGGGAAGAGGCGCTCGGCCACTTCGATGGATCCGGTGGCGGGTGCATCGTCGGGCTGCGGGGTAGCCAGGCGGGCGTTGACCACATCGCCCCGGCGCACCATCGAGCGGATGAGGGGCGAGGTGTAGGCGTCAAGGTCCACGGCCGGCAGGTGCGCCATGAGCAGGCCGTCGCACAGGTGCGCGGACGTGCCGCCGGCGTGGACGAGGAACCGCCCGGAATGGACGTCCTTGCCGATGTACATGCCGGGGCCGGTGAACTCCACCAGGCCCGCATCCACGAGGGCCAGCAGCTGCTGGCCGCGGATCACCGGCGGCCCGGACGTCCACGAGGCGAGGGCATTGCGCAGGAACCCCTGGATGTCCCGGAGGTAGGAGCCGGTGCTGAAGGCGCCGCGCTCGGCGAGCTTGTTGACCTGGTCCTTCACCGCGGTCAGGGCGCGGAACAGGGCGAGCCAGCGCCCGTCGGGCTCCCGCATGGAGCGCACGGTCGCGGCCCGCAGCACCTCCACGGTGCGGGCGTGGGCGTCCTCCGCGGAGACGGCGCGGCGGCCCAGCGGGAACAGTTCTGCTTCGACGTCGTCGAACTCCGGCGGGGTGAAGCCGCGGGAGGCGAGTGCGTCGGTGAGCTCGCGGAAGATCAGCGGCAGGACGTCGTCCTCGTAGTCGATGCCGTGGACGCGGCCGGACAGCTCGTCGATCACCTCGTCGGTGAGGACGGTGGGGCGGTGCCGCTTCGGCAGGTTCGGGCCCGTGTCCGGCTTCGGCCGGTACACCATGCCGGTGCGCGACCCCACCACCAGCACGGGCTCCCGGCCGCCGGGGACGTAGCGCAGGCCGTGGGGGACGGTGTCGTCGGCTTCGAAGCGGCCGCCGGCGGCCTCCACGATCATGCCGAGGGCGTCGTAGAAGTTCAGGCCCATGCCCTGCACCGCGACCTTCTCCCGGCCGAGGAACTGCTTATAGTCCACATCCAGGGGGTTCGCGGGGGCGGCGAACGCGAGGTCGTGCACGGCGGCGTAGTCCTGGAACGCGCGGGCCCGGATCCCGACCTCCGTGGGGAGGTGCCCGAGCGCGAAGATGACGGAGTCCACCGCGATGCCGATGTGGGACGCGGACGGGTCGCGCGGTTCGATCCGCAGCAGCTGCTCGTCCTCGTCACCGCGCTCGATGTCGCGGACACTCCCCTCGTACTCGCGGATCTCGATGGCGGGCAGGGCTGCGGCGTCCGCGAGCGCCTGTTCGCGGACCGCGGTGATGTAGCGGCCGTGCTGGCGGCGCGGCGCGAAGTCGTCGATCTCGAATCCGTCGGCCTCGCAGAACTGCGCGAACGTCTGCGCGGACGCGGGGATGGGGAACCGCGGCGCGGTGGACTCGTCCGGGTACATTGTGGTGTCGCAGGTGCGGGTGTTCATCAGCAGCGTCTCGGTCTGGTCGCTGCGCCATACCGACCCGCCCGAGTGGACGTACGGGTCGATCAGGTGGACCGTGAGGCTGCCCCGGAATCCGGGCTCCTGCACCGCAGCGACCAGGCGCTCCAGCGCCACCACTCCGCGCGGTCCCGCACCGATGATCGCGATGCTCGTGTGCGTCCCCTCCGGGGCGCGGGGGTCGGCTGCGGGCGAAGCGGTGAGGGGTGCGGAAGTCATACGAATCATCATAGGAAACCGCGATTACACTCAACGCATGACTTCGCGAAACAGCACCCCCAGCACCGCGACCACCGCCCACGGCATCGGACTGGCCACGATGCGCAGCGGCACCGTCCTCGACGCCTGGTTCCCCTCCCCCGTCCTCGGCGAGAGCACCCCCGCTGAGCAGGCCGACGAGATCCGTACGAGCCTTCGGGCCGCCGCCCGCACCGACGAGGCCCGCGGCACCAGCCAGGAGGTCGTGGAGCTGACCATCGACACCGGCGCCGCCCCCGCCTCCACGGCCGACGCCTATCTGCGCCTGCACCTGCTCTCGCACCGCCTGGTGCAGCCCACCACCATCAACCTCGACGGCATCTTCCCTCTGCTGCCGAACAACGTCTGGACCGACCAGGGTCCCTGCGCCGTCGACGGCTTCGAACTGACCCGCGCCCGGCTGCGCGCTGACGGCCGCCCACCGGTCGTGTTCGGCATCGACAAGTTCCCCCGCATGGTCGACTACGTGGTCCCCACGGGTGTCCGCATCGCCGACGCCGACCGGGTCCGCCTCGGCGCCCACCTCGCCGACGGCACCACCGTCATGCACGAGGGCTTCGTCAACTTCAACGCCGGCACCCTCGGCACCGCCATGATCGAGGGCCGCATCTCGCAGGGCGTGGTGATCGGCAACGACTCCGACCTCGGCGGCGGCTCCTCCACCATGGGCACCCTGTCCGGCGGCGGCAGCCAGCGCGTCGCCGTTGGTGAGCGCTGCCTGATCGGTGCGGAGGCCGGCATCGGCATCGCCCTCGGCGACGACTGCACCGTGGAGGCGGGCCTGTACATCACGGCCGGCACGAAGGTGACCCTGAAGGGGGACGACGGGGCGGGCGACACCGTGGTCAAGGCCCGGGACCTGTCCGGCCGCAGCGGTCTGCTGTTCCGCCGCAACTCCGTCACCGGCGCCGTCGAAGCGGTCGCGGATCAGCGGAAGGCGCTGCAGCTCAACGCTGACCTCCACGCGAACTGACCGCGTGACCGGTCGCTGACAGGTCGAGGGTCTCCGGGGCGCTCAGCCACGGGATGAGGGCGAGGCCGCACAGGCCGCCGGTGAGGGCGAACGCCCAGCCCCAACCGGCGGCATCGGCGACCAGGCCGATCAGCACCGGCCCCACGACGGCACCGAGGTCCTGCGCCATCTGGAAGACGGCGAGGACCCGGCTGCCGGACCTGTCCGAGCCGACGACGTCCGCCACTGCGGCCTGCTGACCGGGATTCACCAGCCCCGCCCCCATGCCGGAGACCAGGCAGCAGGCGAGCAGGAACCAGATCCCCAGCTGTTCGGTGAGGGCGAGCGCCGCCATCCCCACGCCCATCACCGCCAGGCCCGTGATGACGACGGGCCTGCGGCCGTGTCGGTCCACCACCCGGCCAGCGCCCTGCAGCGCCGCCGCGGTGCCGACTGCGGAGACGGCGAGGGCCGCGCCCGCGGCCCAGGCGTCCCCGCGCAGTGAGAACGCCAGCTGCGGCACCACCGCCACCCGCACGCCGAAGTTCGTCCACCCGTTGGCGAGGCCGGAGATCAGTGCGGCGCGGTAGGTGGGGTGCGCGACCGCTTCCTTCGGGGTCATCACCGCCCGGGCGGGCTGACCGGGCTTCGGCCGCAGCGCCTCCGGGCGGATGCCGACGGCCACCACGGCCACGGCGGCGGCGAGCGCGGCGGCGTACACCACGAACGGGGTGCGCAGACCGTAGGAGGCGAGCATGCCGCCGAGGACCGGGCCCACCATGCCGCCGATGAGGAACGCGGATCCGTACGCTGAGCTGACCCGGCCGCGCATTCTCGGTGGGGCGAGCCGCACCAGCAGCGACATCGCGGACACGGTGAACATGGTGGAGCCGATGCCGCCGAGGCCGCGGAACACCAGCAGCTGCAGGTAGCTCTGCGCGAACGCGGTGGCGAGTGAGGACAGCGCCACCACGATCAGGCCCGTGAGGTAGATCCGTCTCTCCCCGAGCCGGGCGGCGAGGGCGCCGCCGGCGGGTGCGAACAGCAGCCGGAACGCCGCGAAGGCGGACACGATGACGGAGGCGCCGGCGACGCCGACGTCGAAGGTGCGGGCGTAGGCCGGAAGCACGGGCGAGACGAGCCCGAAGCCGATGGCGATGACGAAGGCCGCACCGACGAGGACGAGGATCTCCTGGGGGAGCCTTTCGCGGCGCGGCCCGTCACCGGCGCCCCGCCCCGCGGGGCGGACGCTGTGGGTGGGTGTCACTCGGACGGGTTCGCGGCCTCGTGCTTCTTCAGCTCTTCGTGCAGCTCCGCCAGGCGCAGCTCCGAGGTGCCGGTCCGCTCCGACAGCTGGCGGTAGTCGCGCTTGGTCTCACCGGTGTAGATCTGGCGGGGACGGCCGATCTTCGTCTCCGGGTCGGCGACCATTTCGCGCCACTGGGCGATCCAGCCGGGCAGGCGGCCCAGCGCGAACAGCACGGTGAACATCTCGGTGGGGAAGCCGATGGCGCGGTAGATGATGCCGGTGTAGAAGTCGACGTTCGGGTAGAGCTTGCGCTCCACGAAGTAGTCGTCGTTGAGGGCGATCTCCTCGAGCTTCATCGCCAGGTCGAGGCGCTCGTCGTCCACGCCGAGCCGCTCGAGGACCTCGTCGGCGAGGCCCTTCACGATGCGGGCGCGCGGGTCGTAGTTCTTGTAGACCCGGTGCCCGAAGCCCATGAGGCGGATGCCGTCCTCCTTGTTCTTCACCTTCTCCATGAAGGCGCGCGGAGAGATGTCGTTCTCGCGCATCTCATCGAGCATCTTCATCACGGCGGCGTTCGCGCCGCCGTGGGCGGGGCCGGACAGTGCGCCCACACCGGCGGAGATGGAGGTGAAGAGGTTCGCCTGGGCGGAGCCGACGAGCCGCACAGCGGACGTGGAGCAGTTCTGCTCGTGGTCGGCGTGCAGGATCAGCAGCTGCTCCATGGCGCGTTCGATCAGCGGGTCGGCGAGGTAGTCCTCCACTGGGAACGCGAACATCAGGCGCAGGAAGTTCTGGATCAGGCTGCGGTTGTTGTCCGGGTACATCAGCGGCTGGCCGTGCGCCACGCGGTGCGCATAGGCGGCCATGGTCGGCATCTTCGCGATGAGACGGGCGGTGGAGATGCGGACCGCTTCGGTGTCGAACGGGTCGAGGGAGTCCTGGTAGAACGTGGACAGGGCGGACACACCGGCCTGCAGCACCGCCATCGGGTGGGCGTCGCGCGGGAACGCCTCGAACACGCGCTTGAAAGACTCATCGAGCAGGGTGCGCTCCTGGATGGAGACCTCGAAGTTCTCCAGCTGGCTCTTGGTGGGCAGGTCGCCGGTGATGAGCAGGTAGGCGGTCTCCAGGTAGGTGGAGTGCTCGGCGAGCTGCTCGATGGGGATGCCGCGGTAGCGCAGGATGCCCTCATCGCCGTCGATGAACGTGATCGCGGACTTCGTGTTCGCGGTGTTCATGAAACCCGGGTCATAGGTGACGGCACCGGTCTCGGTGCGCAGCGGGCCGATGCCGATCCCGGGGTTGCCCTCCACCGCCTCGACGACCGGCAGCTCCATCGAGCCCCCGTTGTACTGAAGCTGTGCCGAGGTCGTCTCTGCCATTTCCGTATCTCCCCTATGTGAACGTGATCGGCCCCGCACCGGATGGCGCTCTACGGTCGCAGCTGTGACGTGCTGAGTCGGTCAGCCGCGGCACGGATCCGCTCGTCCGATTCGGTGAGGGCAATGCGAACGAAGCTGTTGCCTGCCTCACCATAGAATCTACCGGGCGCACACAGAATCCCCAAGTCCGCGAGGCGCTCCACGGCGTCGTCACCGCTCATCCCGAAGGACGTCCACAGGTACAGGCCGGCCTGGGAGCCGCTCACCTCACCGCCGGCCGCTTCGATGGCGGGCTTGAGCACTTCGCGGCGTGCGCGGTAGACCGCGTGCTGCCGGCCGACGGAGTCCAGGTCAGCCAGGGCGGTCACCATCGCATCCTGGATCGGACCGGGCATCATCATGCCGGCCTGCTTGCGGATCGCGGTGATCTCCGCGATCAGTGCCGGGTCACCGGCGATGAACGCGGCGCGGTACCCGGCGAGGTTCGACTGCTTCGACAGCGAATAGGTGCACAGCACACCGGTCAGGTCGCCGCCGTTGACGCGGGGATCCAGCACGCTGGGCACCTCGTCCACCGTCCACGGCAGCAGGGCGTAGCACTCATCGCTGGCGATGATGATGCCGCGCTCGCGCGCCCACTCAACGAGGGAGCGCAGCTGCTGGACGTCGAGGACCTCACCGGTCGGGTTGGACGGAGAGTTCAGCCACAGCAGAGCGATCGAGGAGATCTGCTGCTCGGTCAGCGGCGCGGATCCGTCGGCCCCGGAACGGGCTTCGCCGGTGGCGGCGAGGTGCGCGATGTCCACCGGCAGCGGCTGCGCGCCGACGAAGCGCGCCCCCATGTCATAGGTCGGGTAGGCGATGTGCGGGAATGCCACGGCGTGCTCGGCGCCGAGGCCGAGCTGGAACGGCAGGTGCGCCACCAGCTCCTTGGAGCCGATGGTGGGCAGGACTCCGTCGGCCCCGAGGCCCGCTGGCGCGCCGCGGTGCTCGCGGGCGAACGCGACTAGGGTGTCCTGCAGCGCGGGAGTGCCGATGGTCTGCGGGTAGCCGTGGGAGTCCGCAGCGGCGGCGAGCGCCTCCTGGATGCCCGACGGGGTCGCATCCACGGGGGTGCCGACCGACAGATTGACGATGCCGTCGCTGTGGGCGGCGGCCCGGGCCTTCGCCGCCTCCAGGGAGTCCCACGGGAAGTCCGGCAGGCGGCTGGCGAGAGGGCGGCGCACAGTCATGGGCGGATCAGCCCTCGGTGCTCTGCGGCGGCAGGGCCTCGATCAGCGGGTGATCGGCATCGATCACGCCCATCTTCGCGGCACCGCCGGGGGCGCCGATCTCGTCGAAGAACTCGACGTTGGCGTCGTAGTAGGCGGCCCACTCGTCGGGGACGTCGTCCTCGTAGTAGATGGCCTCGACCGGGCAGACCGGTTCGCAGGCACCGCAGTCCACGCACTCGTCGGGCTGGATGTACAGCATCCGGTTGCCCTCGTAGATGCAGTCGACGGGGCATTCGTCAACGCAGGCGCGGTCCTTGAGGTCCACACACGGCTGGGCGATGACGTAGGTCATGGTTGATCCTCTCGAAACAGCGGCGGTCGAGGTCCCGCAGCCAGCGGGGCCCTCGGACCATTGTCCCACCGAAACGGTCCTTTTCCAGCGCCGGAGGCGCCGCGTCGGTGTGATGTGCGACCGTCAGTCGGCGGTCGTGGGCCGGGCGGAATGCTCGTGGGCGCGGCGCAGCGCCGCGATCTGCACGGCCCACAGGCCCGCAGCGGCGATCAGCGGGATCAGCACGCCGATCAGCTGGATCAGCCACCCGGAGTACTGCGCCTCGCCGTTGACCTCAGCGGGCATGAGGATGCCGCCGCCGGGGCTCGGCCCGGAGAACATGAGCGCCAGCAGCGCGAACACCGCCGCCAGGATGATCAGCGGGAGCTTGGCATCGAACCAGGCGACCACCAGAACGCATGCGACGACCTGGAACAGGGCGCCGAACGCGAGTCCCCAGGGCACCGTGACGCCGCCGATCTCGGCGCTGACGCGGTGCATCCCGATCAGCACGAAGGCGGAGAGCACGCCGAGCACGGCCCCGGTGGCGAACTGGGCGATGCGCTCCAGTGGTCGACGGGGCGCGCTCGGCGGCTGCGCGGTCACGAGTTCTTGGCGCGCGAGCGGGCGCGGGCGCGCTCGGTCGGATCCAGGTTCACCTTGCGGATGCGGACGATCTCCGGGGTGACCTCCACGCACTCGTCCTCGCTGGCGAATTCGAGGGACTCCTCCAGGGTCAGCTTGCGCGGCGGCACCAGGTTCTCGAAGCTGTCCGACGATGCGGCGCGCATGTTCGTCAGCTTCTTCTCCTTCGTGATGTTGACGTCCATGTCCTCGTTGCGGGAGTTCTCCCCCACGACCTGCCCCATGTACACCTCGGAGGTGGGCTCCACGAAGAACGAGCCGCGCTCCTGCAGGTTGATCATGGCGTACGGGGTGACCGTGCCGGCACGGTCCGCGACCAGGGAGCCGGTGGAGCGGAACTCGATGGGGCCCATCCACGGAGCGAAGCCGTCGCTGATGGAGGCGGCGATGCCGGTGCCGCGGGTCTCGGTGAGGAACCGGGTGCGGAAGCCGATGAGACCGCGGGCGGGCACCACGAACTCCATGCGGACCCAACCGGAGCCGTGGTTGTTCATCGTCTCCATGCGGCCCTTGCGGCTGGCGAGCAGCTGCGTGATGGTGCCGAGGTACTCCTCGGGCGCGTCGATGGTGAGGCGCTCCACCGGTTCGCAGGTGACTCCGTCGATCTCGCGGGTCAGCACCTGCGGCTTGCCGACGGTCAGCTCGAAGCCCTCACGGCGCATCTGCTCCACCAGGATCGCCAGCGCCAGCTCGCCGCGGCCCTGCACTTCCCAGGCGTCGGGGCGCTCGGTCGGCAGCACCCGCAGGGACACGTTGCCGATCAGCTCCTGGTCCAGGCGATCCTTCACCTGGCGGGCGGTCAGCTTGTGACCCTTCGCGTTCTTCCCGGCCAGCGGGGAGGTGTTGATGCCGATGGTCATGGAGATCGACGGGTCGTCCACCTCGATCATCGGCAGCGGCTTCGGGTCGTTGATGTCGGTGAGGGTCTCACCGATCATGATCTCCGGGATGCCGGCGACGGCGACGATGTCCCCGGGACGGGCGGGGCGGGTCATCGGCTCGCGCTTGAGGCCCTTGGTCTCCAGCAGTTCGGTGATCTTCACGGTCTTCATCTCGCCGTGCTGGGTGGCCCAGGCGACCTGCTGGCCCTTGGTGAGCTCACCGTTGAAGATGCGCAGCAGCGCGAGACGGCCGAGGAAGGGGGAGGCGTCCAGGTTCGTGACGTGCGCCTGCAGCGGCATGTCGGTGTCGTAGGACGGCGCCGGGATCGTCTCGATGATGGTCTTGAACAGCGGCTCCACCGTCTCCTCATCCGGCAGTTCGCCGTCGGCGGGCTGGTTGAGGGAGGCGCGGCCGGACTTGCCGGAGGCGTACACGACGGGCACGTCGAGGACGGCGTCGAGGTCGAGGTCGGGGACCTCATCGGCGAGGTCGGAAGCGAGGCCGAGCAGGAGGTCGGTCGCTTCGCCCACGACGTGGTCGATGCGGGCGTCGGGCCGGTCCACCTTGTTGACCACGAGGATCACCGGCAGCTTCGCGGCGAGCGCCTTGCGCAGCACGAAGCGGGTCTGCGGCAGCGGGCCCTCGGAGGAGTCCACCAGCAGCACCACGCCGTCCACCATGGACAGGGCACGCTCCACCTCGCCGCCGAAGTCGGCGTGCCCCGGAGTGTCGATCACGTTGATGGTGATCCCGTCGGGCTCGCCGACGGCGGCCGCGGTGGGGCCGGTGTACCGGATCGCGGTGTTCTTCGCGAGGATGGTGATGCCCTTCTCGCGCTCGAGGTCTCCGGAGTCCATCGCACGCTCGTCGTGCTTCTCGTGGTCGCCGAACGCACCGCCCTGGGTGAGCATGGCGTCCACCATGGTGGTCTTGCCGTGGTCGACATGGGCGACGATCGCGACGTTGCGGAGATCAGTGCGCAGAGTCTGAGTCATGAAGGGCCTAACTGTGGCGTGTGCGAGGACGCGAGAAGCGCGCCGCGTGGAAGTCTATCGCGGCGCGCTTCTCGTCATCAGAGGCGGGGCGTGTGAAAGAGGCGACTGTCCTCCCCCGCCGGGGCGTCAGCCGTCAGCGCGGTGGGTGGGGGCGCGGTGGGAACCCGTCGGCCGGCCGACGGAGGCCGCCTCCTGGGAGCCGTCCTCGCTGATCGTCTCGGAGCCGGCCAGCGGGATCGAGCCGCCGGGGATGGCGCCGAGCAGACGCTTCGTGTACTCCTGCTGCGGGCTGTGGAACACCTCGTCCGTGGTGCCCTGCTCGACCACGCGGCCCTTCTCCATCACCAGGGTCGCGTCCGCGATCTGGCGCACCACCGCGAGGTCATGCGTGATGAAGATGTAGGACAGGCCGAGCTCCGCCTGCAGGTCGTTGAGCAGCTCGAGGACCTGCGCCTGCACGAGCACGTCCAGAGCGGACACGGCCTCATCGCAGACCACGACCTCCGGGTCCAGCGCCAGAGCACGCGCGATCGCGATGCGCTGACGCTGGCCGCCGGACAGCTCGTTCGGGTAGCGGCGCAGCATGGCGGCGGGCAGGCGGACGTGGTCCAGCAGCTCGCGCACCTTCTTGTCGCGGCTCTTCTTCGACCCGATGCCGTGGATGCGCAGCGGCTCCTCGATCGTGGTGAAGATCGAGTACATCGGGTCCAGAGTCCCGTAGGGGTTCTGGAAGATCGGCTGCATGCGGCGGCGCAGACCGAGAACGTCCTTGGCCGATTTGAAGGACGCGATGTCCCGGCCGTCGAACCGGATCTCACCGGAGGTGGGCTCGAGCAGCTTCAGCACCATCTGCGCCACGGTGGACTTGCCCGACCCGGACTCGCCCACGATGGCGGTGGTGGTGCCGCGCTTCAGGTCGAAGGAGACGTCGTCCACCGCGGTGAACGGAGTCGTGCTGAACGGCGAGGCGCCGCGCAGCTGGAACACCTTGGAGAGGTTGCGGACCTCGATGATGTTCTCGTTGACCGGGTCCGCATCGCCCTGGGCGGCGGACTGCTCCGCCGCGTGCTCCTGCGCCTGCTCAGCGACCTCCTCGCGCTGGTGGATGGAGGAGAGCCGCCGCGAGGCCAGGGAGGGCGCCGCAGCGATCAGCCGCTTGGTGTACGGGTGCTGCGGCTTCTGCAGGATCTCCAGCGCCGGGCCGGACTCCACGATCTGGCCCTTGTACATCACCACGAGGTGCTGGGCGCGCTCGGCGGCGAGTCCGAGGTCGTGGGTGATCAGCAGCACCGCCACTCCGAGGTCACCGGTGAGGGTGTCGAGGTGGTCGAGGATCTGCTGCTGCACGGTCACGTCCAGCGCGGAGGTCGGCTCATCGGCGATGAGCAGCGACGGACGCGCCGCCAGGCCCATCGCGATGAGGGCGCGCTGGCGCATACCGCCGGAGAACTCGTGCGGGTACTGCCGAGCCCGGCGCTCCGCATCGGGCAGGCCAGCTTCCTCCAGCAGCTGCACGGTGCGCTGACGGATCTCCTGCTTGGAGCCCTTCACGCCGTTGGCGCGCAGCGCCTCGTCGATCTGGTAGCCGACCTTCCACAGCGGGTTGAGGTTCGACATCGGGTCCTGTGGGACCAGTCCGATCTCGCTGCCGCGCAGCGCCATGATCTGGCGTTCGCGCTGGTGCGTGATGTCCTCTCCCTGGAAGCGGACGGTGCCGCCGGTGATCCTGCCGTTCTTCGGCAGCAGGTGCGCGATGGACATCGCGGTGGTGGACTTGCCGGAGCCGGACTCGCCGACGATGGCAACGGTCTGGCCGGGGTACACGGTCAGGGATGCGCCGCGGACGGCGTTGACGTCACCGCTGGAGGTGGAGAACGTGATGTCCAGATCGGAGATCTCCAGCAGCGGTGCAGTGGTGGTGGTCGTGCTCATCTGCTTCTCGTCCTCGCGGCTCATCGCTTCTTCGCCTTCGGGTCCAGGGCATCGCGGACGGCGTCGCCGAGCATGATGAAGCTCAGCACCGTCACCGCCAGGCCGATCGACGGGTACATCAGCTGCATCGGGTGGGTGGTCAGGGACGTCCTCGCAGTGGAGATGTCACCGCCCCAGCTCACGACGGTGGGCGGCAGGCCCACACCGAGGAACGACAGGGTCGCCTCCGCCACGATGAACACGCCGAGGTTCACGGTCGCGGTCACGATGATCGGCGCGAGCGCGTTCGGCAGCACGTGCCGCATCAGGTTGGAGAACCTCCCGGCGCCGAGCGCCGTGGAGGCCATGACGAACTCCTGGCTCTTCACCCCGATGACCGCCCCGCGCGTGATGCGGGCGATGTTCGTCCAGCCGAACACGGACAGCACGAGGATCACCACCCAGATCGAGTCGATGCCCTGGAAGCGGGCGCCGATGACGATCGCACCGAGGATCAGCGGGATGGCGAAGAAGACGTCGACCACGCGGGAGACGATCTCATCGACCCAGCCGCCGACGTACCCGGCGAGAGCACCGATCGCGGCGCCGATGAGGGTGGAGCCGATCATGGTGAAGAAGCCGACGATCACCGAGGTGCGGGTGCCGTGGATGACGCGGGAGAAGATGTCGTAGCCCTGACGGCTGGTGCCGAAGGGGTGCTCGCCGCTCGGGTCCTGGTTGGCGTTGGCGAGGGAGCCCGCCGTCGGGTCCTGCGAGGTGAACACCCCGGGGAACGCGACCACGAACAGGATGAAGGCGATGAGGATCGCCGAGACGATGAACACCGGGTCGCGCAGCAGCGAGTGCGCGGCCTGGCGCCACATGGAGCGCGGGGTGCTGGTGTCGTCGAACGCGTCGACGTCCTTCAGCGGCGTCTCCGACAGCGGCGCGGTGTAGTGCTCCTGACCCGGGTGGGGGGCGGCGGTGCGGCGCTCGGGGGACATGGACTGGCTCTGGTCACTTCTTGGCATAGCGGATCCTCGGGTCGAGAACGGCGTACAGCACGTCGACGATCAGGTTGGAGATCAGGAAGATGATCACCATGAGCGTGACGACGCTGACGGTGGTCGGGCTGTCGCTGCGCTGCAGGGCGCGGAACAGCAGCGAGCCGACTCCGTTGATGTTGAAGATGCCCTCGGTGACGATCGCGCCGCCCATGAGGGCGCCGAGGTCGGCACCGATGAAGGTGACCACGGGGATCAGGGAGTTGCGCAGGATGTGCTTGGACACCAGGGCGCCGGAGGACAGGCCCTTCGCCTTCGCCGTGCGGACGTGGTCGGCCGGCACGTTCTCGGCGACGCTGGTGCGGGTCAGGCGCAGCACGTACGCGAACGACACAGCGCCCAGCACGGTCGCCGGGAGCAGGAGGTTCGTGAACGACGGGTCGTTGCCGACGTTCACCGGCACGAGCTTCAGCTGAACGCCGAGGATCACCTGCGCCACGAAGCCGATGACGAAGGTCGGGACTGCGATCACCAGCAGGGACAGCATCAGGAAGGTGGTGTCGATCCACGTTCCCTTCTTCAGGCCGGCGATCACACCGGCGACGATGCCGAAGACCGCTTCGATGATGACGGCCATGATCGCGAGCTTCGCGGTGACCGGGAACGCTCGACGGATGTCGTCGATGATGGGGCGTCCGGAGAGGTTGAGGCCGAAGTCGCCCTGGATCACTCCCACGATGTAGAGGAGCCATTGGACGAGGATGGGCTTGTCGAGGTTGTACTGGGCGCGCAGCTGCGCCTCCACCGATGGCGGCAGCGCCTTCTCCCCCGCGATCGCCTGGATCGGGTCGGAGCCGGTGGAGAACATCATCAGGTAGATGAGCAGAGTGGCACCCAGGAACACCGGAATGATCTGCAGCAGTCGCCGCCCGATATACCAGAGCACAGGGATGGGCCTTCTCTTGGGGAACAGGGACAGTCGCCCGCGGCAGGGTCTCTGCTTTGAGCAACTGCCATATGATGCCGGACACGTTGCCGCTTTGACCAATCCGCCTGGTCAGACCACCGATCTCCCCGGGCCGGCGTCGCCTCAGTATCCTCCAGGAGGCATCCGGATCCGGAGGCGACAATGGCGCCATGACTGAGAACACCGCTCCTGCCTCCCCTGTGGACCCCACCACCACCGATGCCTGGCGCGCGCTCGAGCAGCACGACGCCGAGCTCTACGGCTCCCTGCGCGAATGGTTCGAGTCCGATCCCGAGCGCACCCGGAAGCACTCCCACAGCGCCGGCGATCTGTTCGTCGACCTCTCCAAGAACCTGGTCACGGATGAGACCGTCGGCCTCCTGCTCCGCCTCGCCGACGAGACCGGCGTGCTGCAGCGCCGCGACGCCATGGTCCGCGGCGAGCACATCAACACCACCGAGGACCGCGCTGTCCTCCACACCGCGCTGCGCCGCCCCGCCGGCGCCTCCCCCGCCCTCGAGGTCGACGGCCAGAACATCGACGAGGACGTCCATTCAACGCTGGATCGGATCGCCGAGTTCGCGCGCGCAGTCCGCTCCGGCGAATGGACCGGTGTCACCGGCAAGCGGATCGAGACAGTGGTGAACATCGGCATCGGCGGCTCCGACCTCGGCCCCGTCATGGTGTACGAAGCGCTGCGCCCCCTCGCCGACGCCGGCATCAGCGCCCGCTTCATCTCCAACATCGACCCGACGGACGTCGCCCAGACCACCGAGGACCTCGATCCGGAGACCACCCTCGTCATCGTCGCCTCCAAGACCTTCACCACGCTGGAGACCATCACCAACGCTCGCCTGGTGCGGACCTGGCTGCTGGACGGCCTCGCGGCGAAGGGCGTCGGCGAGGACCGGCGGGACGATGCGGTCGCGAAGCACTTCGCCGCGGTCTCCACCGCTCTGGACAAGGTGGAGGAGTTCGGCATCGACCCGAAGAACGCCTTCGGCTTCTGGGACTGGGTGGGCGGGCGCTACTCGGTGGACTCCGCGATCGGAACCTCGCTGGCCGTCGCGCTCGGCCCCGAGGTGTTCGCCGAGCTGCTCGCCGGCTTCCACACCATGGACGAGCACTTCCTCACCGCCGCCCCCGAAGAGAACGTGCCCCTGCTGATGGGCATGCTGAACATCTGGAACGTCAACTTCCTCGAGGCGGAGACCCACGCGGTGCTGCCGTACTCGCAGCTTCTGCACCGCTTCCCCGCCTACCTGCAGCAGCTCACCATGGAGTCCAACGGCAAGTCCGTGCGCTGGGACGGCACCGCCGTCACCTGCGAGACCGGGGAGATCTTCTGGGGCGAGCCCGGCACCAACGGCCAGCACGCGTTCTACCAGCTGATCCACCAGGGCACCCGGATCATCCCCGCCGACTTCATCGCGTTCGCCGAGCCGAACCACCCGCTGAAGGACGGCGAGACGGACGTCCACGAACTGTTCCTCGCGAACTTCTTCGCCCAGACCAAGGCACTCGCATTCGGCAGGACCGCTGAGGAGGTCGAGGCGGGCGGCACCGAAGGGGCGCTGGTGCCGGCGCGGATGTTCTCCGGTGACCGTCCCACCACCTCGATCATGGCGCCGAAGCTGACGCCGAGCACGCTCGGTCAGCTGATCGCGCTGTACGAGCACATCACGTTCGTGCAGGGCGCGGTGTGGGGCATCAACAGCTTCGACCAGTGGGGCGTGGAGCTCGGCAAGCAGCTCGCGAAGGACCTCGCGCCGGCGGTCAGCGGTGACCAGGCGGCAATGGAGGCCGAGGACCAGTCCACGCGCGCTCTGATCGAGTTCTACCGCGGCTCCCGCCGCTGACGGGGGCGCCATGAAGATCGGCATCCTCACCTCCGGCGGTGACTGCCCCGGCCTCAACGCAGTGATCCGCGGAGCGGTCCTCACCGGTGACACCGTGTACGAATCGGAGTTCGTGGGCTTCGTGGACGGCTGGCGCGGCGTGGAAAGCGGGGAGGTGATCCCGCTTCCGCGCCGAAAGGTCCGCGGCATCGGCCGCACCGGCGGCACGATCCTCGGCACGTCCCGCTGGAACCCGTTCCACGGCGGGGCCGACGGAGCCGCTGCAGTCGCCCGGTCCATGGAGGAGACCGAGGTCGACGCCCTCATCGCCATCGGCGGCGACGGCACCCTGTTCACGGCCCACCGGTTGGCGCAGCGGGGAATCCCGATCGTCGGGGTGCCGAAGACCGTCGACAACGACCTCGATGCCACGGACTACACGTTCGGGTTCAACACGGCGGTGGAGATCGCAACGGAGAGCCTCGACCGACTGCGCACCACGGGCGACTCCCACCACCGCTGCATGGTGGCGGAGGTGATGGGCCGATCCGCCGGCTGGATCGCGCTGCACTCCGGGATGGCGAGCGGCGCGCACGTCATCTGCATCCCGGAGTTCCCGCTGTCGATCCAGGAGATCTGCGACTTCGTCACCGCCCGGATGCGGCGCCAGCCGCGCCGCTCCCCTCTGGTGGTGGTGGCGGAGGGGTTCACACCGTCGGATGCGTCCGAGTCGTTCAGCGACTACGAACTGGACGAGTTCGGGCGGCCCGTCCTGGGCGGGGTGGCGCAGAAGCTCGCGCCGATCATCGAGGAGCGCACCGGGATCGAATCCCGAGCCACGGTGCTCGGCCACATTCAGCGCGGCGGTGCGCCCACCGCATACGACCGCATCCTGGCGACCCGCTTCGGCATGGCCGCGGTGCAGCTGGTGCACGCGGGAGCGTTCGGCCGGATGGTGTCGCTGCGGGGGACGTCCGTGGTGGACGTTCCGCTCAGCGACGCGATCGATTCGGTGAAGACGGTGCCGCGGGAACGGTGGGATGAGGTGCGGCGGCTCTTCGGCTGACCGCACCGAACGAACCTGATATCTTGACCTCAAGACATTTCCGAGTTGGCAGGGACCTGCCAGAACCAGGAGTTGCGATGTCCCGCATCATCTACACCCGTACAGACGAAGCCCCGATGCTCGCCACCGCATCGCTCCTGCCGATCATCGACGGCTTCACCGACCAGGCCGGGGTGGAGGTGCAGACCCGCGACATCTCCCTCGCCTCCCGCATCCTCGCCGCTTTCGCCGATGTCCTCCCCGAGGACCAGAAGGTGCATGACGCCCTCGGTGAGCTCGGCCAGCTGGTGAAGGACCCGTCGGCCATCATCATCAAGCTGCCGAACATCTCGGCTTCCGTCCCGCAGCTCACCGCCGCCATCCGGGAGCTGCAGGCCGACGGCTACGACCTCCCGGACTACCCCTCCTCCCCTACCACGGACGAGGAGAAGGACGCCCGCGCCCGCTACGACGCCGTCAAGGGCTCCGCCGTCAACCCGGTGCTGCGCGAGGGCAACTCGGACCGCCGCGCGCCGCAGGCGGTGAAGAACTTCGCGAAGGACCACCCGCATTCGATGGGCGAGTGGTCGGCCGAGTCCCGCACCAGCGTCGCCACCATGGACGGCAGCGACTTCCGCTCCAACGAGACCTCCCACGTCCTGGAGAAGGACGACACCCTCACCATCGTGCACGTCGCCGCCGACGGCACCGAAACCGTGCTGAAGGAGAGCCTGCCGGTGCTGGAGGGTGAGATCATCGACTCCACCGTCATGGACGCCGCCGCGCTCGATCAGTTCCTCACCGAACAGATCGCTGAGGCGAAGAAGCGGGGCGTGCTGTTCTCCCTGCACCTGAAGGCCACGATGATGAAGGTCAGCGACCCGATCCTGTTCGGCCACACGGTGCGCGCCTTCTTCCCCGCCCTGTTCGAGGAGTGCGGGGACGCGCTGCAGAAGGCGGGCCTGTCCGCCAACAACGGCCTCGGCGGCATCCTCGGCGGCCTCGACCAGCTCGATGACGCCACCGCTCAGCGCGTCTGCGACCTCGTCCAGCAGGGCCTGGACGAGGGGCCGGAGCTCGCGATGGTCGACTCCGACAAGGGCATCACGAACCTGCACGTCCCCTCCGATGTCATCGTGGACGCGTCCATGCCGGCGATGATCCGCGCCGGCGGCACCATGTGGGGCCCGGACGGCACCGAGAAGGACACCCTCGCGGTCCTGCCGGACTCCTCCTACGCCGGCGTCTACCAGGCCACCGTGGAGGACTGCCGGAAGCACGGCGCGTTCGACCCCGCCACCATGGGCACCGTCGCGAACGTCGGCCTGATGGCGCAGAAGGCGGAGGAGTACGGCAGCCACGACAAGACCTTCGAGATCGCCTCCGACGGCGCCGTCGAGATCCGCACCGCCGCCGGGGACGTCCTGCTCCGCCAGGAGGTGAGGACCGGAGACGTCTTCCGCTCCTGCCAGACGAAGGACGCCCCGATCCGCGACTGGGTGCAGCTCGCCGTGCGCCGCTCCCGCGAGTCCGGCATGCCCGCCGTGTTCTGGCTGGACGACTCCCGCGCGCACGACCGCGCCCTCATCGAAAAGGTGACCGCCTACCTCGCCGAGGAGGACACCGACGGCCTCGACATCCGCATCCTCGACCCGGTCTCCGCCACCCAGCACACGCTGGATCGGGTGCGCCGCGGCGAGGACACCATTTCCGTGACCGGCAACGTGCTTCGCGA
Organism: Helcobacillus sp. ACRRO; assembly: GCF_022347125.1. Taxonomy (NCBI): domain Bacteria; kingdom Bacillati; phylum Actinomycetota; class Actinomycetes; order Micrococcales; family Dermabacteraceae; genus Helcobacillus; species Helcobacillus sp. ACRRO. Next base: position 17,127 of record NZ_JAKRNG010000019.1, on the reverse strand, counting down.
CTATCTGACGGACCTGTTCCCGATCATGGAGCTCGGCACCAGCGCGAAGATGCTGAGCGTGGTGCCGCTGATGAACGGCGGCGGCCTGTTCGAGACCGGGGCCGGCGGCTCCGCCCCGAAGCATGTGCAGCAGCTGGTGGAGGAGAACCACCTGCGGTGGGACTCCCTCGGTGAGTTCCTCGCCCTCGCGGAGGCGCTGCGGCACCTCGCCCGCACCACGGACAATGAGCGTGCGCGCATCCTCGCGGACGCCCTGGACCGCGCCACGGAGACCCTGCTGAACGAGGGCCGCAGCCCGAGTCGCACCACCGGGGAGGACGACAACCGCGCCTCCCACTTCTACCTGGCGATGTTCTGGGCCGAGGAGCTCGGCCGGCAGGACGATGCGGAGGTCGCGGCCCTGTTCCAGCCGATCGCCGAGAAGCTGCGCGCCGGCGAGGAGATGATCCTCAACGAGCTGAACAGCGTGCAGGGCTCGGCCGTGGACATCAAGGGCTACTACTTCCCGGACCAGGACGCCGTCTCCGCCGTGATGCGCCCGTCCACCACGCTGAACACCATCATCGACGCTCTGCGCACCCGCTGATCACGCAACCAGCGCCGTGAGCAGAACCAGGCGCCGCCGCACTGGCCGATGGGTCGGGACGGCGGCGCCTGCGCTTTCTCACATGACCTGACGAGCCAGGGCGACGAGCGCGACCACGATGATGACGCCGCGCATCAGCCATTCGGGGATGCGCTTCGCCAGGTGCGCCCCGAAGGAGGAGCCGATCAGGGAACCGACCCCGACGACGAGCACCCCGAGCCACACGACGGGGGCGTCGAACACCACGAACGCGACGAGGTACACCAGGGCCGCGCACACGTTCACGATCAGGGACAGCAGGTTCTTGATGCCGTTGACCGACCGCATCTGTCTCCCCGTGAACGACCCGAGGATCGCCAGGTACAGGACGCCCTGCGCGGCCGTGAAGAACCCCCCGTACAGGCTGGCGCCGCTCATCGCGGCGATCAGTCCCGGGCTGCGGAGGCGGCGGGCGGCGAGCTCGTCCCTGTCGGCCTCCCCTCCCCCACCGGAAGCGGAGCGGGCGCGCACGCGCCGGGCGATCAGCGGCTGGCAGACCACGAGCACCAGCGCCACCACGATGAGGACCGGCACCACCCAATCGAGGACGTCGGAGCCGGTGACGAGCAGCAGACCGGCACCGGCGAGCGCCGCGATCGTGGTGGTGACCATCAGCGGCTTCAGGTGCGGCAGATCCTCGCGGATCTCGCGGCGGTAGCCGGCGACGGCGCCGATGGTGGAGAACACCATGCCGATGGTGTTGGTGCGCACGGCGGCGCCGGGCGGGACCTCCATCGCCAGCAGGACGGGGAGGGTGAGGAGGGACCCGGAGCCGACGGCGGCGTTGATGGCACCGGCGACGACTGCGGCGACGGCCAGGAGCACGAGGGAGAGCGGATCCATCGCTTCACCATAAGCCGCGGAGACAGGGAACGGCCCGGCGGTCGATCAGTGAGATCGCATCCGCCGGGCCGCATCACCGGGTCCGGTGCGGGTGGGCGTCGGTGTCAGAGGCCGGCGCTGCCGGGGGTCTCGCCGGTGAGGGCGCTCCAGGCGGCGTCGTAGTCGGGCTCCTGGCCGATCTCCGGCACCTGCTCGGTGTACAGGATCGTGGCGTCCTCGTCGGCGACGACGACGGAGCGGGACAGCAGACCCTTCAGACCGCCGGACGTCATGGTGACGCCGTAGTCCTCACCGAAGTCGGAGCGGAATGCGGACGCTGAGACGACCGAGTCGATGCCTTCGGCCCCGCAGAAGCGGTCGAAGGCGAACGGCAGATCCTTGGAGACTGCAAGGACCACCACGTCGCCCTCGCCGTCGGCCTTCTTATTGAACTCGCGGACGCTGGCCTGGCAGACGCCCGTGTCGATCGACGGGAAGATGTTCAGAACGAGTCGCTTGCCGGCGAAGTCGTTCTTGGTGATCTCGCTGAGGTCGGTGCCGACGAGAGTGAAGTCGGGGAGCTTTTCGCCCACCTTCGGCAGGTCGCCGACGGTCTCGACCTGCTCGCCGCGCAGACTGATCTGGGCCATGGTCATCCTCCTGGAGTGCTGGTGGTTGCTGTGCCGGTGCCACTGTCAGCCATGAAGCTGACAAAGCCCTGACGTGTCACTTCTCGGTGGCGCCGGTGGCATCGTCCACGAGCGGGTGGCCGGGCTCGTCCAGCATGCGCTGCTTCGCCTTCTCCACATCGAACCGGGCCTTCGGCCACTGCGGGTCGATGTCCTCCAGCGCCTGGATCAGCAGGTTCTGCACCGCGAGACGGGCGTACCACTTGCGGTCCGCGGGGATGATGTGCCAAGGGGCGGTGCGGGTGCTGGTGGCGGCGATGGCGGCGTCGTACGCATCCATGTAGTCGTCCCAGCGGCGGCGCTCGGTGAGGTCGGAGACGGCGAACTTCCAGTGCTTGTCCTCCCGCTGCAGGCGTTCGAAGAGACGCTCCCACTGCTTGTCCTTCGAGATGTGGAGCATGACCTTGAGGACGATGACGCCGTCGTCGGCCATCTCCTTCTCGAAGGTCTTGATGGAGCGGTACCGCTTCGCGATCTCCTCGTCATCGGCCCAGCCGTGGACGCGGTGGATGAGCACGTCCTCATAGTGGGAGCGGTCGAACACGCCGATCATGCCGGGCTCCGGCTGGTGCGGGCGGACGCGCCACAGGAAGTGGTGGGACTTCTCCTCCTCGGTGGGCGCCTTGAACGCGGTGATGTCCACGCCCTGCGGGTCGACCACCCCCACGACGTGGCGCATGATGCCGCCCTTGCCGGAGGTGTCCATGCCCTGGACCACCAGCAGCACGCTGCGGCCGGCGCGGCGCCCCGGAACGCGACCGGAGTGGGCGGCCCATAGCCGCTCCTGCAGTTCGGACAGGCGCTCGGACTGCAGGGCGAGGAGCTCCTGACCGGCGGCCTTGTCACCGTCGAAGCCGGGCGTGGAGCGCGGGTCGATGTCGCGGACGCTGACCTTCGCGCGCTGGGACGGCTGGACGCAGAAGCCGGCAGCGGCGAGCTTCTCCGCCTTCTTCTCGACCTTCTTCTGCTCGGCCTTCTTCTTCTCGGCTTTCTTTGCGGCCTTCTTCGCAGCCTTCTTGTCGAGCTTCTTCAGCTCGTCGGTGCGGGTGGTGGACTTCTTCGCGGCCTTCTTCTCAGCCTTCTTCTTCGATGGTGACATGGGGCACAGCGTACTGGTTGTGGCTGTCAGGCCCGCTCATGCTCCCCGTCGCGGTCGAATCGGAGGTGGAAGACGAGCACCACGGCCACGGCCATGACCGTCAGCACGAGCGAAGCGATCATGGGGGCATGCAGGCCGAAGGAGTCCACGAGCACACCGCCGATGAGCGCCCCCACCGCGATGGCGCTGGTGGCGGCGGCGGTGTTGAGCGCGGTGGCGTCATCCACGCGGTCACCGGCGCGGAACTGCGCCATCGCCTGCGAAGACACGCTGATCATGCCGGAGAAGAAGCCCCATGCGGCGAGCACGATGCCCGCAGCGATCGGACCGTGCATCAGCCACATGAGGGCGGCGACGGACAGTCCCGAGCCGATCGCGAGCACCAGGATCGCCAGCACCGGGGTGCGCGACACCAGGGCCCCGGCGGCGAAGTTGCCGACGAGCCCGAGCGTGCCGAACACCATCAGGAACAGGGACGTGGAGGAGCCGGGAACCCCGGCCACGTCGATCAGGATGGGGCGGATGTAGCTGTAGGTGATGAACTCCGCGGTCAGCAGCAGTGCGGTCAGCAGCACTGCAGTGCCGATGGCGGGGTGCGTGATCGCCCCGAGGGTTCGGCGCACAGTGCTCGCGGCGGTGGAGACCGACGGGGTCACGATCGCCAGCACGATCACACCGACCACCAGGGACATCGCGCCCACCAGCACGAACGCCATCCGCCATCCGAAGGAGTCGCCGAGCCAGGTCGCCAGCGGCAGGCCGAAGATCAGGGCGGCCCCCACTCCGGAGAAGACGATGGTCAGGGCGCGGGGGATCTGCTCGCTGCGCACCTGCCCCATCGCCACCAGCGGCATCACCGCCCAGTAGAGGCCGATGCCGAACCCGGCGAACACGCGGGAGAACAGCAGGCTCATCAGGTCCCAGCTGACGGCGGTGAGGACGCAGGACACGATCACCATGGCCAGTGCGACGAGGATGATGATGCGTCGATCGCGGCCGCGGGACAGGCGCGGGGTGACCAGGGTGATGGCGGCGGCGAGGACGCCGGGGAGCGTGACGGCGAGGCCGACGGATCCGCGGCTGATCCCGAGGTCGTCGCTGATGAGGGTGAGCACTCCGATGGGGAGCTCTTCGATGGTGACGAGCACGAAGATGCCGATGGCGAGGGTGGCCACGGCGAGCCAGTTCGATCGCGCCGGCTCAGCGGTGTCTTCGGGGTGCTCGGGCACCACGGGGATCGCGCCGGTGGACACGGGGATGGCGCCGGTGGTGGTGGAGGGCTCGTTCTCGTCCCAGTCGCGGGCGCGGGTGTCGCCGGCGTCGGTGGGGTCGTCGATCATGCGGTGCCTCCTTCGGGTGCTGTGGTGGGACTGGGGGCTCCGTCGGCCCCCTCTCGGGTGGGCTGGCGCAGCCGGAACGCGGCCAGGATGCCAGCGCTGACGGCGAGCAGCGCGAGACTGGCGGTGAGCGCGGCGATGATGCCGGAGCGGTCCACGAGGATGCCGCCGATGAGTGCGCCCAAGGCGATCGCGCCGTTGAAGGCGGAGGCGTTGATGGCGACTGCGGCGTCCTCCCGGTCCCCGGCCCCGGAGAGGACGAAGCCCTGCACGGTGACGGACAGCATCCCGGCGAACGCTCCCCACACAATGGTGGCGATGAGCGCGGTGACGGGGTCGTGGACGATCGTGACCATGAGGGTGAGCGCAGTGATCATGCCGCCCACGAGCAGGCACACCGATCCCCAGGGGCTGCGGTGCAGGACGGCGCCGCCAGCGAAGTTGCCGAGCAGGCCGACGATGCCGTAGGCGAGCAGGAACGCGGAGATGTGCTCGATCCGCACGCCGCCGAGCTGCTCGAGGATCCGGGTGACGTAGGCGTAGGAGATGAACTGGGCGGTGACGGCGGTGCACGCGAGCAGGAATCCGTACTTCACGGTGGGGATCGACAGGGCCCGCAGCGTGGAGCGGACGGTCTCCGCAACCTGAGAGTGGACCGGTCGCAGCACGAGCAGCTGCAGCACCCCGACGACGGCGGCGATGCCGCCGACCAGCAGGAACGATTCGCGCCATCCGACCGTGGTGCCGAGCCATGTGGACAGCGGAATGCCGAGCAGCACCGCGGAGCCGACACCGGCGAACGCAATGGACAGGGCGGCGGCGCTGTGGCGGCGCGGCACGTGCGCGAGAGCCACCTGCGGCATCACCGGCCAGTACATGCCGATGGCGAAGCCGGTGAGGATGCGCGAGGCCATCAGCACGCCGGTGCTGGGGGCGAGCGCCGATCCGACCGTGGACAGCACCACGGCGGCGAGCGACGCCACGAGGATGAGCCGGCGGTCGATGCCGCGGGTGATGCCGGGCAGGATCAGGGCGATGACGGCGGCGAGGATGCCCGGCAGGGTGACCGCGAGGCCGATGGCGCCGTCGGTGGCGTGGAGATCGGAGGTCATCAGCGGCAGGAGGCCGATCGGCAGCTGTTCGAGGGTGACGAGGGTGAAGATGCCGAAGCCGAGGAGGACCACGCGTCCCCACAGCGGGGCCGACGGGTGCTGGGTGCCGTGCTCGTTCGCCTGCTCGCTGTGCACGTATCCTCCCTCCCGCATCGCTTCTGCCGGTCCGCGGCGCGGGCCCCGATCGAGGGTATCGGCGCGGTGGGGACAGCGCCAAGCACGGTGGCGGGCATCACCAGCGCGGTCCAGGCTGCTTGCGGGCTGGTGGGGCCGGCGGTCGCTACCATTGGCGACGATTCGATCACGACCGTTCCCTCTGGAAGGGGTTGCCCATGGCTGGTGGACTCGCCGCCCTGCTGGATGATGTCGCTGCACTCGCGCGCATGGCCGCCGCGAACGCCGATGACATCGCCGCCGCGTCCGGGCGCGCCAGCGCGAAGGCCGCCGGCGTCGTCGTGGATGACACGGCCGTCACCCCGCAGTTCGTCAAGGGCGTGGACCCCAAACGGGAGCTGCCGATCATCGCGAAGATCGCGCGCGGCTCCCTCATCAACAAGGCGATCATCATCGTGCTGGCGATGCTGCTCAGCCAGTTCATCCCGTGGCTGCTGACCCCGCTGCTGATGATGGGCGGCACCTACCTCTGCTACGAGGGGGCGCACAAGATCCTGCAGCTCATCGGCCTCCTCGAGCATCACACAGCCGGTGATGAACCCGCTGTGCAGCGCGGCGCGGACGCGGAGAAGTCAGTGGTCAGCGGCGCTGTCCGCACCGACTTCATCCTGTCCGCGGAGATCATGGTCATCTCCCTGAAGGAGGTCGCCGACGAAGCCTTCTGGTCACGCCTGATCACCCTCATCGTGGTGGCCGTGGTCATCACCGTCGCCGTGTACGGCGTGGTGGCGCTGCTGGTGAAGCTGGACGACATCGGCCTGGCGATGATGACGAAGGACTCCGCCGGTGCGGCGAAGTTCGGCGAAGCGCTCGTCAGGGCGATGCCGGTGGTGCTGCGCATCATCGAGTACGTCGGCATGCTCGCCATGCTGTGGGTGGGCGGCCACATCATCCTCGTGGGCCTCGACGAACTGGGCTGGCACGCCCCGGAGAACCTCGTGCACGCCCTGCAGGGCCCGGTCGCGGGCCTCGCCGGTATCGGGGGCTTCCTCTCCTGGCTGGTGGAGACGGTCTGCTCGCTGATCCTCGGCATCATCTGGGGATCGGTGATGGTCGGCGTCGTCGCCCTGATCCAGAGGCTGCGCGGAAAGGGCCACGAGGACGGCGCTCCCACCGTCCGGGCGGGCCGTGAGCGCACGGGAGGCGCCGCCGCCGGCACCGGCAGCCATGCCTATCGGCCGGAGGGCTCCTCCGAGTCCTGAGGTTCGCCAGCGGAATCGGCAGGAGCATCCTCGGCCTCGGGATCGACGGCCTCGAGGTCGGCAGTGTCGGGGTCGGCGGTGGAACCGGAGGCGTCGAACAGCGACGGCTGATCCCACGGGCTCACCTCGGCCGCCCCCGCCTTCCCCGATCCTCCGCGCGGCATCAGCTGCGGATGGTCCCCCTGATGGGGAACAGCCCGCAGCTGCTCCCCCAGCAGGCGCCTGCCCGCGAGCGCTTCGATGTGCTTGACCGCGGTGAAGATCGCTTCGGGGCTCACCGCCGCGACCAGACCGGCATCGTCGCCGTCGGCCTTCGGGATAGCGGCCGACGGGTGCTCCACTGACGCTCGCCGCAGCACCAGCGCCACCACGGCGTCCGCTTCGAAGTCCTGTGCCCGCGGCCCCAGTTCACGGCGTCCCTGCGGTGTGACGGTGCGCAGGACCTGGACGGGCGGCTCCGTCGACGGGGTGAGGTGGCCCAGCAGCGCATGCGCCAGGGCGCGCAGAACCGCGGCGATCAGATCGGCGGGGTCCGTCGGCCCCTGTATCCCTTCCGCCTCCTCCGCCTGGGCGCAGACGGCGGCAATATGCTCGCGGCCGCCCGCCTGCTCGATGAGGCGCACCAGCTGCGCCGCACCGGCCGCCGTGACGGGGCCGAGGCTGCGCAGGGGGTGCAGGACGCTCTGCGGCACCGGGTGGGGGCCGTCGGTGTCGGCGATGTCGTACATCAGGTCGATGGGGCCGAACGGGCGCAGCACGATCAGGGGGATCGCCCCGGGGCGGATCGTGCGGTGCAGGTCCCTCGTCCAGGTGCGGCGGGTCGCCACGAACTGGGCTCGGGGCCGCTGCAGGTGCACCAGCGACGCGTTGTAGCAGGACAGGGTGGGGAAGCGACCGGCGAACTCCATCGCGTCCAGCAGCGAGTCGCGGCCGCCGGCGTGGGAGGAGGCGTGGGCGAACAGCTCGTCCAGAACGGGCTGCTGTGCCTCCAGGTGGGCGGGGCCGTCGCTGGGCGGGGCGGAGTCGGGGAAGGGCAGGGTCATGGCTCCATCGTCTCCGATCGGGGGCCGGTTTTCACGCACCGGCGTGCAGGCGGCGCACGCGTCGCAGCTCCCGCAGCCCGATCACGGTCATGATGGGCCGCAGCGGCCCCCATTCGAGGATGCGCACGTCATCGGCGCGGCGGATCCGCCTCAGCAGCTCCGGTCGCAGGTGGCGCAGGTAGCGGCGCGCCAGGAGGGAATGCAGCGGGTGGGAGATGTAGGCGGCGTCGCGGGATGATTCGACCGCCGCCAGCGTGTTGAGGACGTTCTCCTCGGTGCTGCGCGCCAGCGCATCGAGCTGGATCTCACCGGTGAAGCCGCAGCGCATGGCCTCATCACGCAGCAGGTGCGCCTCGGGGATGTCACCGCGCACGGCGCCGCCGGACATCAGCAGGGTGCACGGCCCGGTGCCGTCGGCCTCCCACACGTAGGCAGTGCGCAGCGCCTGGCGGACCCGGAACCGGTTGATCAGCCCGGCGCGAGAGCCGGACTGGCCGTAGCCGAGGACGATGAGGGTGCGGGACCCGTCGGCTGCTCCCCCGCCGGACGCTTCGCTGGACGTGGGGGTGACGAGGCTGCGGGAGGCGAGCTGGTCGATCACCTCACTGGCCGCGATGACGGCGGCACCGATCCCGACCGCACCGGCCACGGCCCATCGGGGGCGGCGGCGCGATCCGCGCCCGGCGCGGGTCACTTCGAGCGGGTGACCGGAGGCTCAGCGGACCACGGGAACACGATCCAGTCGTCGGTGCGCTTCCACACGTAGGTGGGCTCCACCACGGATGCGGACTTGGCGTAGAGAACGGCGGAGCGGGCCTCGGCGCCCTGCGCCTCCAGCAGCTCCAGCACGAGCGCGAGAGTGCGCCCGGAGTCAGCGACGTCGTCCACCACCAGCAGGCGCTTGCCCGTGATGGCGTTGGTGTCCAGCATCGGCTCCAGCAGCACCGGATCCGGCAGCGTCTCGTGGACGTCCGTGTAGAACTCGACGTTGATGGCGTCGGCCAGCTTCAGACCGAGGGCGTACGCGAGCGAACCAGCGGGCAGCAGTCCGCCGCGGGCCACCGCGATGACGATCTCCGGTTCGAAGTCGGAATCGGCGATCGTCTGCGCCAGCTCGCGCGACGCGGTGCCGAACAGGTCCCAGGTGAGGACCTCCTTGGTCTCGAGGTCACTGGAATCTGCGTGGTACGCCTGGGTCACGGGGTCTCCTCCGGTGAGAATGGTCGGGTCACCATCGTATCCGCGGCCGCGGCGCCGGTCACCAGCAGATCTGCAGAGGTTCACGAACCTCACGCCCACCGGTCCAGGCCCGGCCACTACTATCGGGCCATGACCTCCCCCACTGACCTGCACCGCACCGTGGCTCTGCGGCCGCGGCGGCCGTCGCCGCTGGGCGGTGCGAAGCCCACCCGGGCTGACCTCGCCGCCGTCGACACCGCCGACCCGAACGGTGTGGACGATGTGCTGCCCGCTGGCGCCTCCCACCGCCTGGACCTGCTGATCGTCGGCATCAACCCAGGGCTGTGGACCGCCGCCGTGAACGCCCCGTTCGCACGGCCCGGCAACCGCTTCTGGCCCGCTCTCAACCGCGCGGGCATGACCGACGCCGTCGTGGACTGCTCCCTCGGTCTCACCGATGAGGACGCACTCGCACTTCTGCGCCGCGGCATCGGCCTGACGAACCTCATCGGCCGCGCCACCGCCCGCGCCGACCAGCTCAGCCGAGAGGAACTGCGCGCGGCAGGGGTGCGACTGGTCCACCGCGTGCAGGAGCTGCGGCCGCGCGCGGTCGCCATCGCCGGCATCACCGCGTACCGCACCGCGTTCCGACTGCCGAAGGCGCAGCTGGGGCGGCAGGACCCGTCGGCCCTGCCGGAGGACCTCCCACGCTGGCCGACGGGGACCGCGCTCTGGGTGGTGCCGCAGCCGTCCGGCCTGAACGCGCACGAGAACATCGATTCGCTCGCTGAGAAATGGCGCGAAGTCCTCGCGGACATCGGGCGCACCTGAACCCTCCACGCAGGGCACCGGACCGCGGGTCAGCGCAGGTCCCGGCCCGCGGTCTCCGGTGCCAGCAGCAGCATCGCCATCACCGCCGCCGCCACCAGCGCGAGCGCCACAGCGAACGATGCCCCCAGCCCCATCACGGGCCACGCCACGGCGAACAGCAGCGGCCCCACACCGGCGCTGACGCGACTCATCGTCGATGCCCAGCCGAAGCCGGATGCCCGCAGATGAGTCGGATACAGCTCGGAGACGTAGGTGTAGAGCACGGGCACGGAGATCTGGATGATGACTCCGAACACCAGCAGCCACACCACGGCGCCGCGCGGATCATCCAGCGTCACCGCCACCAGCACCAGCAGCAGGCCAGCGGCCGGAGCCGATGCCGCCAGCAGCACCCGTCGGCCCACTCTCTCCACCAGCACAGCCGCGACCACCACCCCGATGAGGCCCGCCAGCGCCATCCCCGCACCGGAGACCAGAGCGGCGATGCGGCCGAGGCCGGCATCCTGCAGGATCGACGGCATCCAGTTCAGCGCCAGGTAGTACACCAGCAGGATCGCGCCGAACAGCCCCCAGGACACCGCGGTGATGCGCGGAGCTTCCCTCCACAGCGCCGCCAGCTGGTCGAACGCTGCGGTGATGGGGTTACCCGTGCGCCGACGCGTGTCCAGCTCAGCAGCCGCGACGACATACTCGCGCCTCGGGGCGCCGGTGGCCTCCACGAGCCTGTCCACGACAGCTCGGGCCTCCGCCTCCCGACCCTGCCGGGCGAGGAACAGGGGCGATTCGGGAATATCGCGCCGCACCCAGAACACCAGCAGCGCCGGCAGGATCATGATCGCGAGCGACAGCCGCCACGTGCCGGTCGCGGCGAGCAGACCCGCGGAGACGAAGAACGCGGCGGCGGCACCGACGGGCCACCAGCCGTCCATCGCGGTCAGGACACGACCACGGACCCTCCTCGGAGTGAACTCGCCGATGAGTGCGTAGTCCACGGGGATGCAGCCGCCGAGGCCGATGCCGGCGAGGAAGCGGGACGCCGCCAGCACCGCGAACGACGGCGCGAGGGCGCCGGCTGCGGTGAAGACCGTGAAGATGAGCAGTGTCAGGGAGAAGGCGCGGCGCCGACCCACCCGGTCCGCGATCGTGCCCCAGACGATGGCGCCGAGCGCCATCCCGAGCAGGTTCGCGGTGGACAGCAGGGCGGCTTCGGGGCGGCTGATGCCCCATTCCTGCACGGCGGCGGGGATCAGCGCGCCGTTGAGGGCGACGTCCCAGGCGTCGAACATGAAGCCGAGGCCGCCGATGATGAAGATGCGGCCCTGAACGGGCCAGCGGAACGGAAGGGACTGGACGACCTCGTCGGAGGTCAGGCGGGGTGGGGCTGCGGTGCTCATGGCTCCAAGAAGGGCAGGGATTCGGAGCGGTCAGAATACAGCCGCAGGGCGCGCCGGGACAGGTTCGGCCGGGTCACGGGTCCGGCCGAGGCGGGGGCTGGGGCGAGGGCCGGAAGCGCCGAGAAGGGCCGGGGCTGAGCACAATCCGACCGGAATCTGGGGATTTTGTGACTTCATCACGTCCCTCCCCCAGGTTTGGTCCGCTTTTTGCACGCCCCGGTTCGGCGCTTCAAACCTCCCCAAAGTTCTGCCCGGGGTCCTTGCAGAGGTGGGTGGGGCGGGTCGTAGCGTCGAGGCGTCATCACGAACCCGATTCGACGAAGGATCCGTCCTCCATGAGCACCTCCATCATTTCGAACTTCAGCCGTCGCATCGTCCTCGCGCTGGGCGGCGGCGCCGTCCTCGCCACCGGTGTCATCGCCACCTCGGGCCAGGAGGCCCACGCTGCGTCCGGCTGGGACGGCGTGGCCGAGTGCGAGTCCGGCGGCGACTGGTCCATCAACACCGGCAACGGCTACTACGGCGGCCTCCAGTTCTCTGCCGAGACCTGGGCAGGCCACGGCGGCACCGAGTACGCCCCCACCGCCGATCAGGCATCCAAGTCGCAGCAGATCGCCGTTGCTGAGCGCGTGCTCGACAACCAGGGCGCGGGTGCATGGCCGAACTGCGGCAAGTTCCTGAGCGGCGGCGCTGATACGTCGTCCAAGCCGGCCAAGGAGACGCAGGAGAAGGCGCCCAAGAAGGAGAAGAAGCAGGACGCCCCGAAGCAGAAGGACACCCCGAAGAAGGAGAAGCGTCAGGCTCAGCCCGAGCGCAAGCAGGAGGCTCCGAAGCAGGAGCGGAAGCAGGAGGCTCCGAAGCAGGAGGCACAGCCGAAGCAGAAGAAGTCTGACGCGCCGAAGCGAGCGTCGAAGGGCACCGTCGGCGCTCCTGACCTGTCCGTCGCCGGCACCCTCGAGGTGGACGGCAAGATGGGCCCTAAGACCATCACCGCCCTGCAGGACTGGCTGGGTGTTGAGCAGACCGGCGAGATGAACGAGGAGACCATCATCGCCCTGCAGAAGTGGTCCAAGGCTGAGCAGGACGGCGTCGTCGGCCCCGAGACCATGAAGGGGCTTCAGCACGAGGTGGGCGCCACCCACAACGGTGCGAAGGACCTGAACGACGAGCAGACCGTGCGCGTCCTCCAGCTCTTCCTCAACCTCTACTGATCAGTCCTGCCGGTCACTGACCCGCAGACCTGACAGCAGCACCCCCGTGATCCGCTACGGATCACGGGGGTGCTGCCATGCTGGAGCGGACTGCCGATATCAGTGGGACTGGCCGGGGCCGCCGTTCGGGAACTGGTCGCGCTGACCGGGCTGGGTTGCCTGACCGGGGTGCTGTACGGTCTGCACCGGCTGGACATAGTCCGTCTGCTTCCTGCGGCGGCCCAGCAGCCACAGCAGCAGGCCGAGACCCAGCAGGAACAGGCCCAGCAGGGAGCCGCCGATCAGCAGAAGGACGCCGCCGACCGCGCCGAAGATGCCGCTCACGCTCAGCGGCGGGGAGACTGCTGCTTCGGCGTCACAGGTGATGGAGTGGTCACCGGAGGTCGAGGGCGTGAACGCCGCGAAGCTCTTCCACTCGTTGATGGTGGTGGAGGTGGTCGGGGTCTCCAACGGGACGTCCTGGCCGTCCGGGCCGGTCACCTGGCAGCTGGGGGCAGTCGCTGCGCTCTCGCGCTTCAGAAGCAGGAGCACATCGCCCTCCTCAGCCGAGACCGTGGCCTGACCGTTGTTGATGGTCTGGAGGTCATCCATGGTCTCGACCACTCCGGAGCCGCCGCGGTAGGCGAGGATTCCGCCCACGATGAGGCTGAGCAGCAGGATGACGACGCCGAGGATCATCAGGACCTTGCCGGCTTTCGCCATGCCGGGCGAGCGGCGGTTGTCGACGGTTGTGGTGGCCATGGGCCCTCCTGGGGTCAGTGGATGACACGATCCCTTCCAGGGTAACGGCAGTCACACCACGCGCCGGGGCGGAGCCATGGGGTGCGGTCCCCGTCGGGCGCCACGCGATCAGCCTGCGAGCGCAGCGCGGAACGCAGCCTCCGCCTGCGGACCGAACGGCACCAGGTGCACTTCCTGCACCCCCGCGACCATCTCATCCCCCTCGAGGGAGCGGATGGTGCCCACGGCGATCCGCGCGGCATCGTCCATCGGCCAGCCGTAGATGCCGGCCGAGATCGCGGGGAAGGCGATCGAGCGCGCGCCGAGCCGGCCGGCGAGCAGAAGGGACTGCCGGTAGCAGGAGGCCAGGGTGGCGGAGCGGTCCTCACTCTTCGCGAAGACGGGACCGACGGTGTGGATCACCCACCGGGCATCGAGACGCCCGGCGGTGGTTGCAACGGCCTGGCCTGCGGGGAGGCCCTCGGGCAGCTGCTCCTCGCGAATCCGTCGGCATTCGGCGAGGATCTCGGGGCCGCCGGCACGGTGGATGGCGCCGTCCACTCCCCCGCCTCCGAGCAGGCCGGAGTTCGCGGCGTTAACGATCGCGTCCACGCTCAGGGCGGTGATGTCACCGGGGGTGAAGATCAGGTCCATGGGCACGGCTCAGCGGAGGTCCTGCACCCGGATCATGAGGCCATGCGGCTCCACCATCGAGCGGATGAACGGCTCCGGCTTCGGGTGGTCCGGCAGCGCCTCGAAGTACGCCTCGTACGCGGCGAGGGACGTGATGCCGGCCTGCACGTCCTCCTCCTCCAGCTCGATCCGGTGGGTGGGAGCCGCCGCACCGTGGATGAGGATGCGACTGACCTTGTGGGGTTTGAGCTCGAGATCGGTGAACACCCACGGGTTGTCCGCGGCGGAGACGGCGTCGACCGCGGCGAGACCGGCGACGCGATGGTCGGCCTGGTTGAAGCCGCCGTACGCCTCAACATCGAAGTTGGCAGTCACCACGGTGTCCGGCTGGACGACGCGGATCCGCTCCGCGATGTCGCGGCGCAGCTGCAGGGTGGGCTCCATCATGCCGTCGGGGTGGTCGAGGATGGCAAGGTCGCTGACGCCGACGGCCGCACAGGCGCGGCGCTGCTCCTCTGCCCGCACCGGTCCGGCTTCCGATGGGTGCATGGTACGGATCCCCGCCTCACCGTGGGTGAGCAGCAGATACGACACCTCGATGCCGGAGCGAGTCCACCGGTTGACGGCGCAGGACAGGCCGTACTCGGCGTCATCCGGGTGGGCGACCACCACGAGCACGCGGGACATGCCGCTCGAGTCGAAGACGGGCAGGTTCTCGGGAGTGCGGTCATCAGGGCTCATCATGCTGAGAGCGTAAGCACTTACCCTGGACAGCCCCGGGGCGCGTCGGCGCACCAGCAGATTCAGAACAGGAGGACCCATGATCCGCAGACGCTTCGTCATCACCGGCCGGGTTCAAGGGGTCGGGTACCGCTTCTGGACCCAGCGCACCGCCGAACAGCTCGGCCTGTCCGGCTGGGTGCGCAACCTCCCCGATGGCAGCGTGGAGGCAGAGGTCAGCGGGCCGACGGAGGCCGTCGATGAGCTGGAGCGGGCCTGCCATGACGGACCGCCCGCAGCCGGTGTCGATGCTGTTCACTCCGAAGAGATCGAGCACCGCGCCGGCGACGGGCGGTTCGAAATCCGCTGAGCCAGCGGGCCACGGGCGTCACTTCACCAGGTCGCCGTCCTCGAAGTGGGCGTCGATGGATTTGTCGGTGAGGTTCCAGCAGGTCATGCCGCCGGCCTCGGTGCCGGTGCAGGCGAAGTCGCCGTAGGTGACCGTCTGGCCGGGCTCGACCACCTGAATGTCGCCACCGGCCGCGCCCCACGGGGTGTCGTCGCCCGCGGCGTCGTAGGAGGAGAACTCCATGGGGTTGTTGCCGGTCATGCTGAGCATCCACTTGGGCTGACCATTCTCATCCGCACCGTGGCGCCCGTCCTGGGCGGCCAGCGCTCCGCACTGCCCTTCACCGTGCTCCCAGAAGGCGCAGGACACCGAGCCGTCTTTGCTCACCATCACGGCCACCGCCGCTTCATCGATGACGCCAGCCGGGACCACCGAGGAGGCCTGGACAGCATCGGCAGGAAGGGGGCGAACCCCGTCGGAGGCGGCCGGGGCGGCGGCCTGAGCAGGCGCACCGGCAGCGGCGGCGGCGTGAGCTGCCGTCACGAGGCCGGAACCGAGGTGAGAGACGGTGGCGCCGAGGGACACGGACTGCGAGGAGCTGGCGGTCGATGCGCCATCCGCGAGAGCGGGGACCTGGAGGCCGCCGATCGCCAGAGCGGCGAACAGGGAGCTGGCGGCGACAGCAGCGGAACGGCGGGTGATGCGCATGGCGGGAACCTCATCTCGGTCTCGGAGGGAGGAGCGTCGGCGACGCCCCACCTGGACACGGACCACTCTAAACCATGTCTTTACTCTTGCTTGACCATTTTCGAGGAAACTTTTGGTGAACGGCACTGGCGGCGACGATGAGCACCGATCCGTCGACGTCCACGAGCGCCGGTCCAGGGCTCGGCAGGTCGTAGTCGTCCATGCGCTTCGTGACGGCGGAACCGGGTCGACCACGGGGGCGAGCAGGGCCAGGCCGCTGACCTGACCGGGGCGGCGGTGCGCCCGGAGCCGGGCAGGTCGAGGTAGATGCGTCGCCAGCGCCCGTCGGCCCTGACCGGCCCGCCCGTTACCTTGTGAGCACCCCGATGGACGGGGTCTGGTCGCTCGGCCGGGTATGGCTTTGTTGCCCTGCCATTGATGGTCCGGGGGGTGTTGCCGCCCGGTCGAGAGACACGCGTTGACCGCTGATAGGGACACGGCCCAGCTCTGTCTGAGGTCTCTTCGTAACGTGGGTGCCGGCATCGGGTGTCGAGACTGCGGCCAGCAGTGATGCGGAGGACAGCGTCATGAACACAGGGTTCGCGGTCGTGATCGGCCTGGACGTCGGGAAGACAGCTCACCACGCGTGCGCACTCGACCCGGAGGGGAACAAGCTGTTCGACAAGCCCCTCCCGCAGGACGAGACCAAACTTCGCGAGCTGTTCACCCAGCTGCAGAACCACGGCGAAGTGCTGCTGGTCGTCGATCAGCCGAACACCATCGGAGCGTTGCCGATCGCGGTGGCCCGGGATACCGGCTGCACAGTCGCCTACCTTCCCGGATTGGCGATGCGGAAGGCCGCGGATCTGTATCCGGGCAGGTCAAAGACTGATGCGCGGGATGCTTTCATCATCGCCGACACGGCCCGCACCATGCCTCACACCCTCCGGCAGGTCGATCGCGACAGCGAGGTCCTCTCCGCACTGAAGGTCCTTGCCGGGTTCGATGAGGACCTCGCCCACGAGACCACAAGGGCGCTGAACCGGATCCGGTCCCTGCTCACCCAGATCCACCCCGCGCTCGAGCGCGTCTTCGCAGGCGGGAAGCTTTCCACTGGGCTCGTGCTGGACCTGCTGGAGAAGTTCGGCGGACCCACCGGCCTCCGAAGTGCCGGCCGAAGGAAGGTGCTGCGGTTCGCCCGCGCGCATTCACGCCGCGACCCCGAGACGCTGGTCGAGCAGATCTTCACAGCCCTTAGCGAGCAGACCGTCATCGTGCCCGCCACCGCAGCGGTTGAGCT